>JBBRFV010000007.1:0-18303 GCA_038241335.1 Caulobacterales bacterium
CATAGGCCTTGGCTTCCTGGCCGCCGACCACGCCAGCCGTGTACTGGCCGCGCACGCTGTTGGCCTGAACATCACTGCGGGTGAAGGGCCGCAGCGAGCGCAGCACCTTGACCTTCTCGTTGCGCACCGAGTCCGGATCGAGGTCCGAGGGCGGCTCCATGGCCACCAGGCAGAGCAGCTGGAGCATGTGGTTCTGGAGCATGTCGCGCAATGCTCCGTACTCGTCGTAATAGGGCCAGCGGTCGCCGACGCCGACCGTCTCTCCGACCGTGATCTGGACGTGGTCGATGCTGAGGTTGTTCCACAGCGGTTCGAAGATGGTGTTGCCGAAGCGCAGGGCGATCAGGTTCTGGACCGTCTCCTTGCCGAGGTAGTGGTCGATGCGGAAGACCTGAGACTCGCTGAAGGCGTGGGCGACGGCGTCGTCGATCTCGAGGAAGCTCTTCAGGTCCCGCCCGACCGGCTTTTCCAGCACCACCCGGTCCTTCGGGCCGGCCAGGCCCGCGGCTTTCAGGGCGGTGACGATGCGGCCGTAGAGCGACGGCGAGACGGCGAGGAAACTGGTCACCCCGTCGTCGTCGACCCTGTCCTTGAGCGGCTTCAGGCTGGCGGCGTCGGTGGCGTCGACCGGCAGGTAGTCGAGCCGGGCGGCCAGGTTTTTCCACGCCTCCTCCGACCAGGCGTCGTCGGCCTTGGCCTTGCCCACGACGGCGGCGCGGACCTTGGCGACGTATTCGCCGCGGCTTTCGTCAGACCGGGCGGCGCCGATGATCTTCAGCCCGTCGGGCAGCAGGCCGTCGTGCTCGAGGAAATACAGCGAGGGCAGAAGCATCCGCATGGCGAGGTCGCCACCGCCGCCGAACAGCACCAGGGCCGCCATGCGCTCTCCTTCATTCAGGTCCCGGCCGGACCGGGACTGTGTCTGGTCGCTTCCGCCCGCTGCGCCAAGACGTCGAGGACGTCCTGAAACACCATGTTACGCGCCCGCAGCAGCACCAGCAGGTGATAGATCAAATCCGCGGCCTCGGATGCGAGTTCCGCCTCATCGCCCGCCGCACCGGCCAAGGCGGTCTCGACCCCCTCCTCCCCGACCTTCTGCGCCGCCCGTTTCGGCCCTTGGGCGAGCAGCCGCGCGGTCCAGCTTTCGGCCGGGTCGGCGGAGGCTCGTTCCGCGATCGTCGCCTCCAGCCGGGCGACGCGGCCGAGGCCCGGCGCGTCCTCGTCGCCGAAGCAGCTGATCCGGTTCAGGTGGCACGCGTTCCCCACCGGCCGGACCTTGAGCACCAATGAGTCCGCGTCGCAGTCCGGCGTAATCGAGACCACATGCAGCCGGTCGCCCGAGGTCTCGCCCTTGCGCCAGCGCCCGCCCCGGGAGCGCGAGAAGAAGGTGGCCTCGCCGCTGGCGATCGTCTCTTCCAGCGCGGCGCGATCCATATACGCCAGCGTCAACACCTGCAGGGTCGCGGCGTCCTGCACGACGACCGGGATCAGCCCTCCGGACTTGGCGAAATCGAGTTGGTTCGGGTCGATCACAGCCTTACCTCCAGCCCGCCGTCCGACAGGAACGCCTTGAGGGCGGGAATGGCCAAAGTTCCTGTGTGGAAGACGCTGGCGGCCAGCGCGCCGGAGACGTCCGCCTGTTCGAACACCTGGCGAAAATGCATCGCCTCCCCCGCCCCACCGGACGCCACCAGCGGGATGGTCAGCCGGGACCGGGCGGCGGCCAGCTGGGCGATGTCATAGCCCTGGCGCACCCCGTCCTCGTCCATACAGTTGAGCACGATCTCGCCGGCACCGAGGGCTTGCGCCTCGACGATCCAGTCCATCGTCCGGCGGCCGGCGCCGCGGCTGGCGGCGGGATCGCCGGTGTACTGGTGCACCACCCAGTCGTCGCCGGACCGTTTCGAATCGACGCCGACCACGACGCACTGGCCGCCCAGCCGTTCGGCCATCTCGCCGATCAGCTCCGGCCGCTCCAGGGCGGGGGAGTTGATCGACACCTTGTCGGCCCCGTGGTCGAGGCAGCGCGCGGCCTGATCGACCGACCGGATGCCGCCGGCGACGCTGAACGGGATGTCCAGCAACCGGGCGATGTCGCGCACCCAGCCGTAGTCCAGCGTGCGCCCCTGCGGGCTGGCGGTGATGTCGTAAAAGACCAGTTCGTCGGCCCCCTCGTCGCGATAGCGGGCGGCCAGGTCGGCGGCGTCGCCCATGTCCGCATGGCCCTGGAAACGCACGCCCTTGACCACGCGGCCGTCCTTGACGTCGAGACAGGGGATGATGCGTCGGGCCGTCATGCGACCTCCGCTACGGCTTGCGCCACGGTGAACCGGCCCTCGTAGATCGCCCGGCCGACGATGGCGCCGTCGCAGCCGGCGGCGCGGGCGGCGGTCAGGTCGGCCAGCTGCGACACCCCGCCCGAAGCCTGGACCCGCAGGTCGGGACGGCGGCGGACGATCTCGCCCAACAGGTCGATGTTGGGCCCGGTCAGGGCGCCGTCGCGGCCGACGTCGGTGACCAGCAGGTGTTTGGCCGTCCCCGGCGGATAACGGTCCAGCGCCGCCCACAGGTCGATCGCGGCCGCCTCGGTCCAGCCCTTCAGCGCCGGGATCCAGCGGTCGCCGTCGGCCTTGACGTCGATGGCCAGGGTGATCCGTTCGGGGCCGAATTCCGCCAGCCAGCCAGCCACGGCCTCCGGACGGCTGACGGCCAGCGAGCCGACCACGACGCGGCCGACCCCCGCCGCCAGCAGGGCGCGGATGTCGTCGTCGGAACGCACGCCGCCGCCCGACTGGATGCGGATGTCGACGGCGCGGGCGAGGTCGCCGATCAGGGCGTGCTGCATCGCCCGTCCCGCCTCGGCCCCGTCCAGGTCGACGATGTGGGCCCAGTCCGCGCCGGCGGCGGCGAAGGCGGCCAGACGCTCGACCGGGTCCTCGTCATAGCGGGTCACCTGGTCGAACCGGCCGTGCATCAGCCGCACGCAGACGCCACCCTTCAGGTCGATGGCCGGATAGACGATCATGCAGGCAGCTCGAGGAAATTGCGGAGGATGCGGGCGCCGGCGGCGGCCGAGCGCTCGGGATGGAACTGGCAGCCCCAGCGATTGGCGCTCCGGACCACCGCCGGGACCGGGCCGCCGTAGTCGGCGCGGGCGAGGGTGGCCGGGCCGTCGGGGCAGACGAAGGCGTGGACGAAATAGGCGTAGGACCGGTCCTCGACCCCGTCGAGCAGCGGGTCGGCGCGGTCGATCGACAGGCGCGACCAGCCCATGTGCGGCACGGTCAGGCCCGGGCCGGGTTCCAGCCGACGAACGGCGCCGGGGATCAAGCCGAGCAGGGGAACGGCGTCCCCCTCCTCACTGGTCTCGAACAGCAACTGCTGGCCGAGGCAGACGCCCAGCAGCGGACGGGGAAAGGCGCGAACAGGCTCGACCAGGCCGAGTTGGGCCAGCCGCGCCATGGCGTATCCCGCCGCGCCGACGCCGGGCAGGATCAACCGCTCGGCCTCGGCCACCTCAACGGGGTCGGCGGTCAGGCGCACGGTGGCCCCTAGCCGCTCCAGCGCGAACTGCACCGAGGCGACATTGCCGGCGCCGTAGGCCAGGACGGTGACGTCCCTCACAACACGCCCTTGGTGCTGGGCACGGCCTCGCCCTCGACGCGGATAGCCTGGCGCAGGGCGCGGCCGAAGGCCTTGTAGACGGCCTCGGTCTTGTGGTGGTCGTCGCCGCCCGTGACCGAAACATGGATCGCCGCCCCCATGGCCTCGGCCAGCGAGCGGAAGACGTGGGCGGTCAGGTCGGTGCGATAGTCGCCGATGAAGGGGGAAGCGAACGTCCCTTCGAACAGCGGATAGGGTCGGCCGGACAGGTCGATGGACACCGAGGCGTTGGCCTCGTCCATCGGCAGGACAAAGCCGTAGCGGGCGATGCCCTTACGCTCGCCCAAGGCCTGTTTCAGCGCCTGGCCGAGGGCGATGGCCGAGTCCTCGATGGTGTGGTGCGGATCGGTGTGCAGGTCGCCCTCGCACGCCAGCCGCAGCGAGAAGCCGCCGTGGGTCGCGACCTGTTCCAGCATGTGGTCGAAGAAGCCGACCCCGGTCGAGATCGACACGGGTCCGGCCGCATCGAGATCGACGACGCAGACGATGCGGGTCTCCTTCGTATCGCGCACGGCCTGTCCCGTTCGGTGCGGCCGGGTTGGCTCATTCGCCAGTCCCAGCGCCATCAACAGACGGTCATTGGTCTCCACCTTCGCCGACACCGGCAACCGCAGTCGCTCACCTGCGCGTTCGACCGGTACGCCGTAGCGAACGAGCGCCGTCAACACGGCCAGGGGATCGGTTGGTCGGATCATGACAACGGGACCGAAACCCGGCTCGATCGCCATCTCACGGCCCAGCGCCTTGATCAGCCGTTCCCGCTCGCGCCGCACGGCTGCGAGACGTTCGGCGCTCTCCATCATCCGCGACGGGTCCAGCGCCTGCAGCGCCAGTCGCACCGACACCTCGGGCAGGGCCCAGGGCTCCATCACGGCGGCCAGACGCGCCAGCGCCGCCGGCTGCCCCAGCGCCGCGCCGACCCGCGCCCCGGCGAGCCCATACGCCAGAGACAGGCTGCGCAGCACGATCAGGTTGGCATGACCGGCGATCACGGTCGCGGCCGAGGCTGCGTCGGCGAACTCAGCCAGTCCCTCGTCGACGACCAGCAGAGCCGGAGCGACCCGATTGGCCATCTCGGCGACGGCCTCCGGAGAACCGAGTGCGCGCAGGATGACGGCGGCCGTGTCCGCGCCGGGGGCGGGCGGCGCATACAGGTTGCCCAGCGCGCGATACGGCTCGGCGTCCGGCGCTTCGACCGCCTGACCGTCACGGGCGGCGCGGCGGAAGACCAGCTCCAGCCCATGGGTCAGACCGCGGACCGGCAGGACGCAATCGGCCGGAACCCCATAGACCTCGGCCATGCGCGCGGCCAGGGCGACGGGCTCCGCCGGATAACGGTCGAGGCCATCCCCGCCGGCGACCAGCGGTGCGAAGGGGGCGGGCAGGTTGTTCATGACCGGGCCCTCAGATCGGCCGCCCGCGCATGGGCCTCCAGCCCTTCCAGTCGCGCCAGACGCGCGGCCACCGCAGCCAGTTCGCGGGCGCCGGTTTCGGTGACGGCCTGCACCGACATCGAGGTCATGAAGCTGGCGGTGGTGATCCCGCCGAGCGTCCGGGCGGCGCCGTCGGTCGGAAGGACATGGCTGGGCCCGGCGGCGTAGTCGCCCAGGGTCTCGGCGGCGAAGCGGCCCACGAAGACGGCGCCGGCGGCGGTGATGCTCGCCACCAGATCAGCCGCATCCTCCGTCTGCAGGGCGAGGTGTTCAGGCGCGTAGAGGTTCGAGACCTCGCAGGCTTCGGCGACGCTGGCGACACGGATGGCGCGGCCCTCCGCGAGCGAGGCGCGGGCGATGTCGGCGCGCGGCAGCGACACCAGCTGTCGTTCGACCTCGGCCAGGATGGCGTCGATATTGGCCCGGCTCTCTGAAACCAGGATGACCTGGGCGTCGACGTCGTGCTCGGCCTGGCTCAGCAAGTCCGCGGCGACGATCTCAGGGTCCGCGTCACGGTCGGCGACGACCAGCAGTTCGGACGGGCCGGCGGGCATGTCGACGGCCGGGCCGCCCGGCAGGGCCGCCGCCTGCTTCTTCGCCTCGGCGACCCAGGCGTTGCCCGGCCCGAACAGCTTGGCGACCGGCTCGATCTCGCCATCATCCAGAACGGCGCCGAAGGTCAGGGCGGCGATGGCCTGCGCCCCGCCGATCAGCCACAGGGCGTCCAGCCCCGCTTCGTCGGCGGCCACGATCATGGCGGGATGGACCTGTCCGTCCTTCGAGGGCGGGGTGATGGCGACACGCCGCGCCACGCCCGCCACGCTCGCCGGGATCGCCAGCATCAGCAGGGACGAGAACAGCGGCGCGGTCCCGCCGGGCACATAGAGGCCCGCCGAACCCAGCGCCCGCCACACCAGCTTCGAGCGCACGCCGGGTGTGGTCTCGACCACGGCGGAGTCCTCAGGCTTCGTCGCCTGATGGAAGATGCGGACGTTTTCCGCGGCGATGCGCAGGGAATGGGTCGCCGACGGCGGCAGGTCCGAGCGCGCCTGCCGCACGGCCTCGGGCGTGATGGCGATACGGCGCGGCGCGAAGCCGTCCAGCTTGACGCTCCAGTCGGTCACGGCCGCTCCGCCGCGCGCCTGCACGTCGTCGAAGATCGCGCGCACGCCGACCGTAACCGACGTCTCCGTGCGGCGTTTCGGCCGGGCCAGCGCTTCGCGGCGGCCGTCGGCGTCCAGCGTGCTCCAGTCGATGCGGCGCATCACATCATCTTCTCGATCGGGAGAACCAGAATGGCCGAGGCCCCGGCGGCCTTGAGCTTTTCGAGCGTCTCCCAGAACACCGCCTCCTGACACACCGCGTGCACCGCCACCGCATCATCGCGGCCCGACAGGGGCATGACCGTGGGCGATCCTGCGCCCGGAAGGATGGCGGTGATCTGGTCCAGCGCCGCACGGGGGGCGTTGAGCATCACGTATTTGGCTCCTTGGGAGGACACCACGCCGGCCATACGCTCGATGATGCTCTCCAGAAGGTGCTGAAGGCCCGCTTCCGGCGCGACCGGCGAGCGGATCAGCACGGCCTGGCTCACCAGCACCGTCTCCCTGGCCAGCAACCCGTTGGCCTCCAGCGTCGCCCCGGTCGAGACCAGGTCGCAGATGGCCGAAGCCAGTTTCAGCCGCGGGGCCACCTCGACCGCGCCGCGCATGGTGACGATGTCGGCCTGCACCCCGGCGTCATTCAGATAGCGGCGCAGGATCTTCGGATAGGAGGTGGCGATGCGCAGCCCTTGCAGTGAGGCCGGCCCGGCGTAATCCAGCGTCGGCGGTACGGCCAGTTTCAGGGTGCAGCGGCCGAAGCCCAACGGCATGACCACTTCGGCGTTGGCCCCGCCGTTCTTTCCTTCTTCCAGCACATTCTCGCCAACGATGCCGAGGTCGCAGACCCCGTCGGCGACGAAGGTCGGAATGTCGTCGTCGCGCACCCGCAGCAGGTCGATCGGATAGTTCTCGACCCGGTACAACAGGTCGTTGTTCCCCTTGACCACCCGCAGGCCCGCGTCCCGGACCAGGTCTAGGCTGCGGTCGGACAGACGGCCGGATTTCTGGACGGCGATACGCAGCCGACCCTCAACAGTGCTCATGATCTCAACTCAGGCTTTCGATTTCAGGCGATCCAGCACCAGGCGGTAGCCCTGATGCGGCATCTCCTTGAGGAAGCGCGCGACGCGCACGACGGTTGTGGGGCTCGCGCCGGCCTCGGCGGCGATCTCGCGATAGGGTTTGCCGCCGGCGTCGAGCAGCCGCGCGACGTCCCAGCGCTCGGCGAAGGCGCGCAGTTCCGACGGCGTGCACAGATCGGCCAGAAAGGCGTCGACCTCCTCGCGCGTTTTCAGCGAGAGCAGGGCGTCGGCCAGGTCGTTACGGCTGCGGGCGGCGGTCATGGCGTGTTCCATTATGATGTAACAGTGGAACGGTCAAGAGATGAATTAGGGGTTGGGGATTGGAAAAGGGAAGCGGCGCGTCGGATGGGCATCCGCGGCAGAGCACATAGCCAATCCCTAATCCCCAGCCCCCAGTCCCGACCCCTGTCTCCACCGCATACCAGCCCCTTCCCCTCGACCCCCGCCCCTCGCCCCTCTATCTCCCTCGCATGACCAAGGTTCTGATCATCGGCGCGGGGCATGCGGGCGGGACAGCGGCGGCGATGCTGCGTCAGTACGGCCACGAGGGTCCGATCGTTCTGGCGGGCGAGGAGCCGGCGGCACCCTACCAGCGGCCGCCCCTGTCGAAAGCCTGGCTCAAGGGCGAAGCGAATCTGGAGGATCTGCTGCTGCGGCCGGAGAGCTTCTACGCCGAACAATCCATCGATCTACGCACCGGTATGACTGCGACCGCGATCGATGCGGCCGCGAAGACGGTGACCTTCGCCGATGGGACGGTCGAACCGTATGACGCCCTGATCCTCGCCACCGGATCGACCGCGCGGCGCCTGTCCATCCCGGGCGCGGACCGGCCGGACCTCCTGGAGTTGCGGACCCTCGTCCACGCCGAGCGGCTCAAGGCGACGGTTGGGCCCGGCAAGCGTCTGGCCATCGTGGGAGGCGGCTATATCGGTCTGGAGGCGGCGGCCTCGGCGCGGGCGCTGGGGGCCGAAGCGGTGATCGTCGAGCGGATGGACCGGGTGCTGGCACGGGTCGCGTCGCACACCCTTTCGGACTTCTTCACCCGTTATCACCGCGAGCACGGCGTCGAAATCCTGACCTCGGCCGAAGTGACAGCCTTCGAGGACGGCGGGGTTCGGCTGGCCGACGGCCGGCTGATCGAGGCCGATGCCGTCCTGGTCGGCATCGGCGCCCTCGCCTGCGACGCCCTGGCCGGACCGGCGGGCCTGACCTGCCAGAACGGGATCGTCGTCGACGAGACGGCGCAAACCTCCGATTCCTCCATCTGGGCCATCGGCGATGTGGCCAACCGGCCCATCCCCGTCCACGGTGGACGCCGCCATCGGCTGGAGAGCGTGCCCAACGCACTGGAACAGGCGAAGCAGGCCGCCGCCGCCATCGTCGGACGCGCCCCGCCGCCGCCCGAGGTCCCGTGGTTCTGGTCGGATCAGTACGACCTCAAGCTCCAGATCGCCGGCCTGCCCGACGGCGCCGACCGCCAGCTCGTCCGCGGCGACCCCGCCAGCGCCGCCTTCGCCGTCTTCCACCTGAAGGGTGACCGGATCGTCTGCGTCGAGGCGGTCAATGCGCCAGCAGAGTTCATGGCGGGGCGGCTGATGATCGGGCGAGCCACGCCGGTCGACGACGCCAGACTGGCCGACCTGTCGGTGACGATGAAGGCGGTGGCGGCCGGTTAGGCTACGGCCATTTCGGCCTCGACCGCCGGTCCGTCCAGCCGCTCGATCAGAGCCACCAGCGGCATCGGGCGGCCGATCAGATAGCCCTGCGCCATGTCGCAGCCCATGCCGCGTAGCAGGGCCAGGGCCGTGGGCGTCTCGACCCCCTCGGCGGTGATCTTCAAACCCAGGCTGTGAGCCAGATCGACGGTCGACTTGACCAGCAGGGCGTCGCGACCCGACTGCTCCAGCCCCATGACGAAGGCCTTGTCGATCTTCAGTTCGTCGGCGCGAATCTTCTTCAGATACGCCAACGACGACAGACCTGAACCGTAGTCGTCCAGCGACACCCAGACGCCGGCGTCGGCGAACCGTTCGATCACCGCCAGCGCCCGTTCCGGATCGTGCATGACCGCCGTCTCGGTGATCTCGAAGCACAGGTCCGCGCCGCTCTTCGCGACCTCGGCCAGGGCGAAATCGGCGAAACTGTCGTCAGACAGCAGACGGCTGGAGATGTTGATCGACATCATCACGTCGTGGCCAGCCTCGGCCAGGCGTTTCTGGTCGGCGATGGCCTTCAGCATCACCCATTCGGTCAGCGGCCGGATGTGGCCGGTCTCCTCGGCCATGCCGACGAACAGGTCGGGTGAGACGAAGCCGCGGCGCGGATGGGTCCAACGGGCCAGGGCCTCGACGCCGGTGATCTTCTCGGCGCGGAAATCGTATTTGGGCTGGTAGGCCAGTGAGAACTCGCCGTTGCGCAGCGCGGCCATCAGTTCGGAGATCAGCGACAGATTGCCGCCTGGATCGCCATAGGCCTCTCCGTCGAATGCCACGGCCATGCGCCGCGCGCCGCGCGCCTGATCCAGGGCGATGGCGGCGCGATCCACGGGCGAGGCCAGGTTGAAGCCCGGGTCGCCCCGCCCCGCCACCCCGGCGGTGACGGCGATGTCCACCGGAGCGCCGTCGACCCAGACCGGGGCCTGGACGGCCTCGCAAAGGCGATGGGCGATTTGGACCGCCTCAGCCTCGTCGGCGGCGACAATGGCGACGCCCAGGGCGCCGGCGCCGACCCGGGCGATCGGCGCGCCCTCGGCGAGGCCGGACAGCCGCTGGCCCAGGGCGGTGACGAGACGCGCCATGGCGTCATAGCCGATGGCGTTGCGCATCACCTCGAAACGGTCGACGCCGAACAGGATGACCCACACATTCGACTGGGAGCCGGCCAGGCGTTCGAGCGCCAGGCGGTTCGGCAGGCCGGTCTCCTGGTCGTGCAGCGCCATATGGGTCAGGCGGTTCTCGCGATCCTTCAGGTCGCCGACCATGGCGTTGAAGCTGGCGGCGAGGCGGCCGATCTCGTCGGCTGACGTCACCGGCACCTCGGCGTGCTCGCCCTGCTGAAGACGATGGACAGCCGCGTCCAGAGCGGTGATCGGCTGGGTCAGGTCGCGCGACAGGAACCAGGTGCCGGCCAGCATCACGCCGAGGCCGGCCACGCCGATCGCGGCCAGCCAGGCGAACAGCGCCTCATAGGGCTTCATCGCCCGCTTCAGCGGATAGGTCAGGATCAGGGCTGCGGGCGCAGCCGGGTCGAAGCTCGGCAGCGGCCTGGCCAGCAGCATCGACGGTCCGTCGGCGGTCCGGGTCTGCACGGGCCGCGCCTGGACGTCCCTCAGTTCGGAATCGACCAGGTTCAGACGGCGGGCGTTCGGCCCGGCGCCGTCCAGCCAGCCGGCCGGGCCACGCGTGACCACCTGGGCTGACAGGGGGATGGCGGACAGCTGTTCCAGATTGCGCATCTGGGCGGCGTCCAGCCGGTCGGTGAACACCACCCAGCCGATCAGGACCGGGGCCATGATCGGAGCGGCGACGGCCTGGTAGGACCGGCCTTTCAGGGTGATGACGCCCGACTCCGCCTTGCCCGAGTCCAGCCCCGTGAACAAAGCGTCCAACGCCTTGTCGTCGAGGGCGACGCCGGCGGTCGTGGCGTGACCATCGACGTCCAGGATCAAGGCGCCGTCGACCCCCTGGCGCGCGCGAAGATTATCCAGCGCCGAACGGACGGTGGCCTCGTCATTGGTGGCGACCGCCTCGCGGAATCCATAGTCCTGGGCCAGGACGGCGGCTCCCTGATGCAGATGGGTGGTGCGCGAGGCCCAAATCTGGCCGTAGACGGCGCCCGAGGCGCTCAGTTCGTCGCGAACCATCCTTCTGGCGCTGCCGCCGACCGCCGTCACCACCGCGATCGCGGTCACCAGCAGGGCGAGGCCGAACAGCCCCATGTAAAGCACGGTCAGCCGGGTGCGCAGTTGCCGGAAACGGAACACCCCGCGCAGAGTCCGCAGCGGGCTCACCGGGCGGCCTCCCGGCCGGTGAAATCGCCGGTCACCGTCTGGCGCGCCGCGGCGGTCGTCAGGGTCAGGGTCTGGGCCAGTTCGGCGCCGCGGCCGGCCAGTCGGGGGTGCCAGACGCGCAGGGTGGCGGCGCCGGCGGGAATGTCGTGCAGGACCACCGTCCCGGACGCGTCGGTCTTGGCCGCCCACGGCGTGTCCACGACCTTGATCCAGGCCAGCATCTCGTCGTGGATGTTGCAACCCACGGCCGCCACCCCGACGGCGGTGAAGGTGTGGGTCGGCGCTTCGGCGCGCGTGTAGAGCGGCAGTTCGAACCGGTTGCCGCGCGAGAAGGAATAGACCTGGTGGCGAACGCGATCGAGGTTGGGGAAGCTGACGGTCCCCCCGACCGGCACGATCAGGACATAGGGGTCGAACTGTATGTTCTGCTGCGCCACCCGCAGGGCCCACGCAAAGCGGATCGGCCCCCGAGGCACGCCGGCGGCGGGTGTCACGGTCACCACGGCGTCCGCCACAGCCCGTCCTGCGGCGTCGCGCACGCTGACCGTGAGGTCGCCCGCATGGGCGGCCGTGGCCAGGAACAGCCCGGCGATCAGGACCAGCAACACTCTCACGGCTCCATCTTTAACAATGGCGTATGAAATCAGAGTAAACGTCACCGGGCAGTATTTACGGCCCATCCGGTCGCAACCTTGAGTATAAAAATCGAGGTTTGATCGGCTTCATTCAGGATTAACCGGGGCTGCGGAGACTTGTCGGCGACACCGATGAGGACTCCGGATGAGACGAATACTGGCCTGCAGCGCCGGCGCGATCGCCCTGGCGATCGCCTATGGCGCGGCGGCGCAATCGATCGACCTGCCGGACTCGCGTGCGGGCGGAAAACTGCTGCTGACTGGCGGGGTTTCGACCATCGAGGGGTCGGGCGGCGGCGGACTGGCGACCTGGGCGACCACGACGGGCTACGGCGATACGGACGGGATCGGCGGCAATGTCCACGCCACCTGGATCGCCCTGCCCGACTACCAGTTCCGCTCGGCCGGGGTCGCGGTCGGCCTGTGGGACCGGGTCGAGCTGTCGGCGGCGCGGCAGGAATTCAACACCGGCGCCACCGGCGCCCTGCTGGCTCTCGGTTCCGGCTTTACCTTCACCCAGGACGTCATCGGCGTGAAGGTCAGGCTGACCGGCGACGCGGTCTATGGCCAGGACACCTGGCTGCCGCAGATCGCCGTCGGCGTGCAGTACAAGTCCAACGACCAGGGCGCGATCATCTCGGCCGTCGGCGGCAAGGAGGATCACGGGACCGAGGTCTATGTCGCGGCCACCAAGCTGTTCCTCGCCCAGAGCGTGCTGGTCTCGGGCGCTGTGCGCTGGACCGACGCCAACCAGACCGGCCTGCTGGGCTTCGGCGGCGACCGGAACGACGACCCGACCGCCCAGTTCGAGGGGTCTGTCGGCTGGCTGCTGAGCCGCAGTCTGGTGATCGGCGCCGAATACCGGACCAAGCCCGACAACCTGTCCTTCGCCAAGGAGGACGACTGGGCCGACGTCTATCTGGCCTATGCTCTGAACAAGCATCTGTCGCTGACCGCCGCCTGGACCGACCTGGGTTCGATCGCGACGTTCGACAACCAGCGCGGCCTCTATCTCTCGCTGCAGGCAGGGTTCTGACATGATCGCGAAACTGACGCTGGCGGCCGGCTTCGTCGCCATTGCCTTCCCGGCCTTCGCACAGGATCCGGCGCATCATGCGGGCGAAGACGCCGTCGCCGCCTATGCGCCGTCCGACGCCAACGCCAGCGCCGCGCCCTTCGCCGGCACGGAGATGCTTGAAGCCTTCCACGGTCAGCCGGGCATCGACCGCATCGTCGATGACATGCTGGACCGCAGCATCGTCGACTCGCGCACCGCCCCCGTGTTCGCGCGCACCGACATGGTCCGCCTGCGCCGGACCCTCAAGGAACAGTTCTGCTACATCCTGAACGGCCCCTGCCAATACACCGGCCGGTCGATGGCCCAGGCGCACGCGAATCTCGGTCTGCAGGCCGCCGACATGGGCGCCCTTGTCGAGAACCTGCAGACCGCGATGGCCAATGAGGGCGTGCCGTTCCACACCCAGAACCGCTTCCTCGCCAGGCTGGCGCCGATGCGGCGGGACGTGGTCACGCGCTAGGGCCGGGGAGTCGGCCAAGGAATCTTGCGAATGGTTCTCAATTCAGGGCGCGACGTCCGGCGAAACTGATAATGCCAACCGCTCGCATTCGCAGCTGTCCTGGATATCCCGATGACGACCCGCGCCGAGACCCTTCGCGCCCTGCTGTTCGCCTCCAGCGCCGCAGGGATGCTTATGGCGGGTCCCGCACTGGCCGGCGATCCCGATCCGACCACGCCGCCGCAAGACGTTACCAATCTTGGGACCATCACGGTCACCGGCCAGTCGGTTGGTGGTCCAGGCCCTTCTGGATCCAGAGTCTGCTCCGCGAAGACGCCGACCGCGAAACGCTGTTCCGCCTCGACGCCGCCATCCAGCGAGTCAGCGCCGAGAAGGGCCCGAAGGACGCCGCCGTGCTGGAACTGAGGCCGTCTACCACAACCTTATGCGGCGCTGGGCCGAGGTCTAGACTGTCAGGCCGCCCGCGCCTGGTCCCGCTCGACCGGCGTCCCCGGACGGCGCATCGGCAGGTCGAAGCTGACGGTGGTGCCGCGGCCGGGTTCGCTGTCGATGGTCAGGTCGCCGCCGTGCAGTTCGATCAGCGACCGCGTCAGCGCCAGACCCAGGCCTGTGCCCTGGGTGGTCTTGGAATGCTGGCCCTCGACCTGTTCGAACGGCCGCGCCAGCCGCGCCACATCCTCCTGGGCGATGCCGATGCCTGTGTCGGTGACCGCGACCCGCACCCGGTCGGGCCCCAGCTGTGAGACGCCGACCACCACGTCCCCGCCCTCGGGCGTGAATTTCACGGCGTTCGAAATCAGGTTCAGCAGCACCTGCTTCAGGCCACGGTGATCCGCCTCGATCTCCGGCAGGTCGGGGACATCGACCAGCAGGTTCAGCCCCGCCTCCTGCACCCGGCCGCGCATCAGGCGCGCGGCGTCCTGGACCACCTCCTTCAGCGACACCGGCTCATAATGCAGGGTCAGTTTGCCGGCCTCGATCTTGGCCATGTCGAGAATGTCGTTGATCAGACTCAGCAGGTGCTGGCCCGACTTCAGGATATCGGCGGCATAGCCCTTGTATTTCGGGTCGCCCAGCGGACCGAACATCTCGCCTGCCATGATCTCCGAGAAGCCGTTGATGGCGTTCAGCGGCGTGCGCAGCTCATGGCTCATGTTCGCCAGGAATTCGGATTTGGCCTGGTTGGCGGCCTCGGCCCGGGTCATGGCGATCTCGTATTTGCGCGCCAGCTGAGAGAGCTTCTCCTCGCGGTCCTCCAGCTCGGTGATCGAGGCATGCAGGCGTTCCGCGGCGCGCTGGCGCTCGGCTTCCTTGTTCTTGATGGCGGTGATGTCGGCGGCCGTGACCACCGAGCCGCCGTCCGAGGTGAAGCGCTCAACCAGCTGAAGCCAGCGGCCGTCGTGCAGCTCGACTTCGCGGGCCCCGGCGCGACCGCCCGGGGCGGGCTGGTCGGACTTGATGGCCAGGGCGGCGATCTGGTTCAGGTCCTGCTTGTTCGCGCCCCGGCGCAACAGGCCCGGCGCGAAGGCGAAGGCGTCCTGGAAGGCCTGATTGCACAGGATCAGGCGATCGGCCTTGTCGAACAGGACGAAGGCGTCCGACACGCTTTCGATGCCGTCGCGCAGGCGGCCCTCGGCGGCCTGGGCCTGGGCCTTGGCGCGACGCGCCTCGGTGGTGTCCAGCGCCACCCCCAGCACCGCCGGGAAGCCGTCGCCCTTGTGATCGCCACGCGACTGGCCTCGCGCGTCGATCCAGCGCGCCCGGCCGTTCTCGTCCGGCACCGGGAAGGTGACCTCGAAGGCGCCGAAGGTCTGGGCCTGACGCAGGGCGTGCTGGACCTTTTCGCGATAGCCCGGATGGATGCGGGCCATCACTTCATCGACCGGGACCGGGCCGCTTCGATCCAGGCCCAGCATCTCGGCCATGAAGTCGGAGATGGTGACCAGGTCGGCCTCAGTGTCCCACTCCCAGACGCCGCAGCGCGCCGCCTCGACCGCGCCGCGGAAACGCCGCTCGGAGGCGGCCCATTCGCGGCTGATGCCGAGCTGACGCCGCTGCAGCAACAGGGCCAGAAGCACGACGCAACCGCCAATGACGAAGGGCGAGGCCAGCACCCAGACATCATCCAGCAGGGCGTCGGCGCCCACGGTGATCGGGGCGGAGGCCATCGCGGTCAGGCCGCTGTCGCCGATGGGCGTGGCCGTGCGCCGCACCGCCTTCTTGCCGACCGGCGCCGTGACGCCCCTGCCGTCCGCCACGGCAGGCGTTGCGGCCAGACCCAGGGAGGTCGCGTCGGCCCGGGTGCCGGCCAGCACGTCGCCGGCGTCCAGCAGCCACAGATCGACTCCGTCGCCCGCGGTCAGGCGCGGCAGGGCGGCCCGGCCGACGATGTTGCGGCCCCGGCTGGTCTGTCCGGAAACCAGAATCGCCTGGTTGTCGGCGGACAGGCGCGGCTTCCCCCGCGCCGCCGCGAACCGGGCCGTCTCGCTTCCCGTCGCCGCCAGCACGCGGCCCTCGGCGTCGATGATGGCGAAGGCCGAGGTCGGGGCGGCCTGACGGGCCCGGGTCAGGGCGTCCGCGGGCTCGGCCCCGCCGGCCAGCGCCGCGGACCCCGCCTTGACCCCGGCCTCGACCGGCGCGAGGCGGGTCTCGATCTCAAGCGCCAACATACGAGCCTCGCGGTCGACGGCCTCGACCCGCAGGGCGTCGGCTTCCTGGCCCGGCCGTGCCATTTCGCGCGCGAACAGAAGGACATAGGCGGCCACCGCCAGCGTCACGACGAGGATGCCGATGCGCAGCCACGGCGGCGGGCCCTTGCGCCGGTCCGACACGCGCCGCCCTTCGCTGGTTATGCGGCGCTCTTCACCCCGCAAGGCGCTACTCCCGGACGATTCGACGACTGAGGCTGAATCTAGGCTGCGTCGCGGATTCGTGTCGAGGACTGGTTAACCGATGGACAAGGTTTCAGGCGGCGCGCGACGCGACGGGTACAGCGCTTTCGGCGGTGGGCGAGGCCAGGACGTCTGTGACCGACCTCACCAGCGTGCGCGCGTGTTTCGCCAGCGACAGCATCTCGGGCGGGGCGTCGTCGGGCGCGTCATCCACCGCAGCCACCATCCGTTCCGCCAGCGCCAGTAAAGCGGGCGAGGCGGCGATCAGCCGGGCCTGAAACTCGATATGATCGGGGTCACGGTCGTATTCCGCCCCCGGCACGCGCCAGCCGCCCCAGTCCGCCTTGTCGGTGACCACGACCGGGTAGGTGCCCGGGAACGGGTGGTGCGGCGTGTCCTCGGCCGACTGCCATTTGT
Source organism: Caulobacterales bacterium (assembly GCA_038241335.1). GTDB lineage: Bacteria > Pseudomonadota > Alphaproteobacteria > Caulobacterales > Caulobacteraceae > Brevundimonas. The sequence goes on from JBBRFV010000007.1 coordinate 16,775, forward strand.
TGCGCGCTCGCATCAGTCGCCAGCTCTCGCCCGTCGAGGCGGCCGGATCCTCGGTCGGCAGCAGCAGTTCGTTGCCCAGGAATTCGCGGCCCAGTCCGACGTCATAGGTGACGCGCACCGGCTCTTCGAAGCCCTTGGCCCAAACGGGCTGGACCTTCTCGATCTGGGCCCATGCGCCGACGCACTCGACCCAGACCTTCTGACCCTTCTGGAACTGTGCACGCGCCATCGGCGGCTCCTCCGTCTTGACCGTGCACAATGCCGCAAGCGGATGAACAGCCGGTTTGGCGAAAGGGTGAAGCGGACGTAAACGCCCGCCCCGCTCGGCCCATGCTAGCTGCGCGAAATTTCTTCAAGCGCCTCGCCCGCGTACTTCTCTTTCACCCGGGTCGACAGGTCGCCCAGCGAGACGACGCCGACCAGGCGATTGTCCTTGTCCAGCACGGGCAGGCGGCGGATCTGTTTGGAGCTCATGGCGTCCAGCACGGTCTGCAGGTCGTCGTCCGCAAACGCGGTGTGCGGGTCGCGCGTGATGTATTCCACCACCGCCGCGGTCGAGGCCGCGCCGCCGGCCACGGCGCGGACGGCGATGTCGCGGTCGGTGATCGTCCCGATCAGCGTGTCGCCGTCGGCCACCGGCATGAAGCCGAAGTCACCCGCGCGCATCCGCTCGGCCACGGCCTGCAGGGTGTCGCCGGGACGGGCGACCTGCACGTTCTTGCTCATCAGATCGCGAACTTTCATCGGGGTCTCTCCTCGGGTGGGGTTGCCGAGAGAACCCGCGCCTCCGCCGCTGGTTCCGGTTCAGCTACCTGACTGCGAGACAACGAGGCCCTCAGGGTTAGGTCAGGCTCGGCATGGTTTTCTGCGTTCACGGTCCCCAGCGGATCGGGACAAGAGGACCAAGACAATGAAAACCGCCATGATCCGGAAAGCCCTGCTTTCCACGCTTGCGGCGACGGCGGTCATGACGGCCACGCCGGTGCTGGCCCAGAGCGTGACCTTCTCCGTCGGCGTCGGCTCGCCCGGCTACAGCCAAGGCTACGACCGTAGCTATGGCTACGACCGTGGCTATGGCTACGATCGAGGCTACGGCTACGACCGCGGCGACCGCTATGACCGAAGCAACGGCTACGGCAACGACCTTCAGGTCCGGGCCCAGCGCCTGGAGCAGCGGATCAGCCGTGTCGCCTACAACGGTCGCGTCAGCCGCGGCGAGGCCCAGCGCCTGAGCTGGGAAATGCAGCAGTACCGCAGCCTGGAATGGCGCTACGGCCGCGATGGCCTGACCCGTCAGGAATATGCGGCGCTCAGTGATCGTCTGGACCGCCTCGAGGTCTTGATCCGCCAGGAACGCCGCGACCGCTGGTAGCCGGCGCACGGTGAACAGGAGGGCCGCCCCGGCGACGGGGCGGCCTTTCGTTTGTCCGGCGGTCCGGCTAAGCCGCAAGCCTCGAACCGGAGAGCAACGATGACGGCAGCGAACGAGACAAAGGCCCTCCTGAAGCGGCTGGGCGTGGGCGACGCGG
>JBBRFV010000008.1:0-18290 GCA_038241335.1 Caulobacterales bacterium
CCGTCGACGGCCTCGCGCGGCACGCCGGCGAGGAAGGCCAGGGTCGCGGCGATGCGGGCCTTGAGCTGGTCGATGGTGGTCTCGTCGTCGGCCATCACCGGGGCCTCGACCCCCGACAGGCGCGACACGCACAGCTTGGCCCCGTCGCAGGCGACCTGAACCTGTTTGGACAACGGATTCATGTCGTCGATCAGCCGCAGCCCCAGATAGCCGTCGGCGCCTTCGACGCCCGCATGGGCGACGGCCTTGTCGAGCAGGCCGTCGAGGGCGGTCAGGCCGCGGGTGAAGACGGGGACCGTCAGGTCGTACAGTTCGGTGGCCATGGCGGTCGCTCCGTGTGAATCCCCGGGGCGGGGTTCGGACCGGGTTCTAGCTTGGCCTCAGGGGAAGGTCACCACGGTTCTGACGGCCCGGCCCTCGGCCAGGGCGTCGAAGCCAGCGTTGATGTCGGACAGGGGGAGGGTCCCGCTCAGCAGCCGGTCCACCGGCAGCCGGCCGTCCCGGAACAGGGCGACGTAGCGCGGGATGTCGCGGGAGGGGACGCAGGTTCCGATGTAGGACCCCTTCAGCGTCCGTTCCTCGGCCACCAGCTGGACGATGTTGACCGCCAGCGCCGCCTCGGGCGGCGGCAGGCCGGCGGTGACGGTGGTCCCGCCCCGTCGGGTCATCCGCCACGCCGCCTCCAGCGCCCGGGCCGAGCCGGCCATCTCGAAGGCGACGTCGGCGCCTCCGCCGGTCAGGGCGCGGACCTGCTCGACCGCGTCGGCGTCGCCGGCGTTGACCGTCTGGACGGCCCCCAGCGACCGGGCCAGCGCCAGCTTGTCCTCGCTCAGGTCGACGGCCACGACCGGCGAGGCCCCGCAGGCCAGCGCCCCCAGCACCGACGACAGCCCGACCCCGCCCAGACCGACCACGGCGACCGACTGGCCGGCCTTGACCGCGGCCGTGTTGACCACCGCCCCGACGCCGGTCTGGACCGCGCAGCCGAACAGGGCGGCGTGCTCGAACGGCAGGTCGCGATCGACCTGCACCAGCGACCGCCGCGACACCACCGCATGGCCGGCGAAGGCCGAGCAGCCGAGGTGATGGTTGAGATCGCCGCCCGCGTCATGCAGCCGCCGGCCTCCGCCCAGCAGCTCGCCCTTGCCGTTGGCCGCCGCCCCCGGCTCGCACAGGGCGGGCCGCCCTCCGGCGCAGGGATCGCAGTGGCCGCAAGACGGCATGAAGACCATCACCACATGGTCGCCGACGGCGAGGTCGCGCACGCCCTCGCCCAGCGCCTCGACCACCCCGGCCGCCTCATGGCCCAGCGCCATCGGCAGGGGGCGCGGCCGGTCGCCGTTGATGACGCTGAGGTCCGAGTGGCACAGGCCGGCGGCCTGGATGGCCACCAGCACCTCGCCCGGCCCGGGCGGATCGAGGGTCACGGTCTCGATCGCCAGCGGCCGGCTGTCGGCATAGGGACGGGCGGCGCCCATGGTGCGGAGGACGGCGGCGATGGTCTGCATGACGGGACGGTAGGCGCTTGACGCCGCGTCCGCCAAGCCTGAGCTTTCGTCGCAACGAAGCGCGCGCCGAACGCGCTCAAGCAGCGAGCGACCGCGTCGCGAGCGATAGCGCAACAGGGATGAAATGACGGGCACCATCGAGCGGACGAAGCGGAACGACTATCGCCGGTTCCAGGCCATATCCACACGCTGGATGGACAACGACGTCTACGGCCATGTGAACAATGTGGTCTATTATTCGTGGTTCGACACGGCGGTGAACCGGCTTTTGGTCGTCAACGGCGTGCTGGATATCCACGCGGGCAAGACCATCGGCCTGGTCGTTGAAACCGGCTGCCGCTATTTCTCGCCCACCGCCTTCCCGGACGAGATCCAGGCCGGGGTGCGCGTCGCCCACGTCGGCACAAGCTCGGTCCGCTACGAGATCGGCCTGTTCCGCAACAACGAAGAGGACGCCGCCGCAGTCGGCCATTTCGTCCACGTCTATGTCGACCGCGAGACCAAGCGCCCGGAGCCGGTCAGTGACAAGATGCGCGGGTTCCTGGAAAGCCTGAAGACCTAGTCGTCCAGCCGTCCCATCAGCGCCAGGGCGCCCACGGCGGTCAGCACGCCGAGGGTGAAGGCGGCGATGATGGAGCCGGTGGCGACGGCGGTGGAGACGGTCACCGGGCGGGCCTCGTACCATTCGACGATGTCCGCCTCGTTGAGGTCGTCGTCGGCGTAGGCTTCGGCGTCGTAGAGGACGTCTTCGGCGGTCATGGGCGGGCTCCGGTTCGATCGTTTGCGGAATGCCCCGCTTGCCCGCCGGTTCCGGAACGCGGCCGACCGTGACAGCCGCTCGCCCATCGGCTAGATGCCCCGCCTGACCTCCGACGCGCTCAAGCAGCGAGCGACCGCGTCGCGAGCGATAGCGCGCACTCGATCAAGAGACCCTCATGGCCGGCCATTCGAAATACAAGAACATCATGCACCGCAAGGGACGCGCCGACGCGGTGCGCTCCAAGCTGTTCTCCAAACTGTCGCGCGACATCACCGTGGCCGCCAAGCTGGGCATGCCCGACATCAACATGAACCCGCGCCTGCGTCTGGCGGTCAACAACGCCAAGGCCGAGAGCCTGCCGCGCGACGTGATCCAGCGGGCCATCAACAAGGCCGCGGGTGGCGATGTCGATACGATGGAAGAGGTCCGCTACGAGGGGCGCGGCCCGGGCGGCGTCGGGATCATCGTCGAGGCCCTGACCGACAACCGCAACCGCGCCGCCTCCAACATCGGCGCGGCGTTCAAGAAGAATGGCGGCATGCTGAGCGAGATGAATTCGGTCGCCTTCATGTGGAACCGGGTCGGCCGGATCATCTACAAGGCCGAGGCCGGCACCGAGGACGCCGTCATGGAGGCCGCCATCGAGGCCGGCGCCCAGGACGTCGAGAGCGATCTGGTCAAGCCGGACATCTATGAGGACGCGCCGGGCCACACCATCTGGACGACCTTCGAGGACCTCAACGAGGTGGCCGAGGCCCTGTCGAAAATCCTCGGCGACGCCAAGTCCACGGCGCTGGTCTGGCGCCCGCAGTCCGAAACGCCGGTCACCGGCGAGGCGGTCGGCGTGCTGATGAAGCTGTTCGACGCCCTCGACGCGGAGGACGACGTGCAGAACGTGTATTCCAACGAGGACATCTCGGACGAGGACCTGGCGAAGTACGCGGGGTAGGACGGAACGATCGCCGGGCGGAAGGGGTTAGGCAGGCCAGCCGCAACGCTTGCCCGGACCTTGCCATGGACATCACCCAGTTGATCCTCGACGACCACGCCGAGCAGCGGCGGCTGTTCTCGATCCTCGAACAGATCGACTCGAAGGACGTCGACGCCCTGACGGCGGTTTGGGGGCGGTTGTCGGCCTTCCTCGACACCCACGCCGAGGCCGAGGAGCGGTACTTCTATCCGGCGCTGCTGAAGCGGGGTCAGGGGGCGAACGACGCCGACGACGGCACCGTCGAGGGCGAGACCGGGGACGCCATCAAGGACCACAACAAGCTGCGCGACGCGGTCAAGGCGGTCGAGAAATACCCGGTCGGGACCGGCGCCTGGATCGAGGCCGTCGGCAAGGCCAATGTCGTCAACTCCGACCACATGGGTGAGGAGGAGCGGCAGGGCCTGACCGACTTCCGCCGCCACGCCGCGCTGCAGACCCGGCACGACCTGGCGGTGCAGTTCGCCGCCTTCCAGGCCGCCCACATCACGGGGGTCAGGCCGGTCAACAAGGACCCCGTCGCCTACGTCGAAGCGAACGGTTGAGGCGAACGTCTCAACGCTGCATCGCGTAGGCCTTCACCACCTCGAACAGGAAGTCGCGGCCCTCGTAGAGAGAGCGGACGCGCAGGCGCTCGTTCAGGCCGTGCACGCCGCCGCCGTCGGGATCGGTGAACATGCCCGTGAGGCCATAGGTCGGGGTTCCGCCCGCATTGGTGAAGCGTCCATCCGTCGCGCCGGTGGACATGGTCGGGACGACCGGCACGCCGGGCCACATCCTGGCCGCCGCCGCGGTCACCGGGCCGAGCATCGCCGGCGTCAGCGGCGGCGCGGGCGCAGTCGGGCTGGGTTCGCCTACCGCCTGCAGGGTGATGGCCGGATTATCCAGCACGCGCACGATCTCGGCCTGGGTCTCCGCCAGCGAATGGCCGGGCAGGATGCGGCAGTTGACGTTGGCCGTGACCTTCTGCGGCTGTGCGTTGGGGGCGTGACCCCCGCTGATCAGGGTCGGGATGCAGGTCGTGCGCATCATGCCGTTCCAGCTCGGATTGGCGGCGGCCAGCCGGGCCGCGGCGGCGACGTCGGGCGTGTCCGTGGCCGTCAGGGCGGTCAGGTCCGCCGCGTGGTCGGGCGACTGGTTGGCCAGCGCCGCGAAATAGGCGCGGGTGACGGGGTTCAGCTCGAGCGGGAAGTCGTGAGCGTTCAGCCGCGCCAGGGCCGCGCCCATGGCGGCGATGGCGTTGTCCTTGCGCGGCCGCGAGCTGTGGCCGCCGGGGTTGGTCAGCTCCAGCGTATAATCCTGATAGACCTTCTCCCCCGCCTGTATGTTGAGGGCGACGCGGCGGCCCTGCTCGTCCAGCTGACCGCCCGCGCCCTCGTTGAGGGCGAAACCGGCGGCGAGGGTCTCGGGATGGTGCTCGAGAAGCCAGCTGACGCCGTTCCAGGTGTCGGAGGTCTCCTCACCGCAGGTCAGGGCCAGCTTGATGTCGCGGCGTGGGCGGAAACCCTGCTGCTTCAACCGCACCAGGGTGTCGACCCAGACCGAGGCCTCGGCCTTGTCGTCCATGGCGCCGCGAGCATAGAAATAGCCGCCCTCCTCGACGAGGGTGAACGGGTCGCGGGTCCAGTCGGCGCGATTGGCCTCGACCACATCGATATGGGCCATCAGCAGCATCGCAGGGGTCGACCGGCTGGTCCCGTGCAGGACCGCGATGAGCGAGCCGAATTTGGGCTGGTCGTCCGGGATCAGGACCTGGACGTCCTCCGACGCATAGCCGGCGGCGGTCAGGCGGGCGGCCATGCGCTGGGCGGCGAGGGTGCAACTGCCCTCTGACAGGGTCGTATTGGTCTCGACCAGCTCCCTGTAAAGATCGCGGAAGGCGAGCTGGTCAGGCCTCGGCGCGACCGCCGGGGTCTGGGCGTCCTCGGCCCGGGCGCGGACCACGCCGAGCGCCAGGAACAGGATCAGGGCCAGGGCGACGACGACGAGGACGAAGACGGCGCGGCCCCGACGCCGCTCGCGCATGGCCTCCCACGCGCCTTCGTCCAGCCAGTAGCGTTCGCCCTGGGTGCGCACCGCCTCGCCGCGCATCAGCCGGCGCAGGGCCATGCGCCCGCCCGGGCGGCTCGCGTGCAGCGGCGTCGCGCGGGCGGCCGAGGTGGCCCCCTGTTCCCGCAGCGTTTCAACGATTCTGCGTTCCGCCCGTCGCGCCATGGCGATGACGGCTCCTCCGCCAGCAGACATGATCAACCCTCCAGTTCCCGGAACGGACGCTAACGCGGAAAAGGCCGCCTGTCGCGACCCCGCTTGCGCGCGGAACAAAACCCGGCCTACCTTGAAGATTCGTCAGTTAGCGGAACGAATTACACAAATGATTTCGGGAATGATCTGGCCGGTTCTCGCGGCCATGACGGCCGGGGGGCTGATCGGCATAGAGCGCACCTACCACGGGCATCCGGCAGGATTCCGGACCCATATCCTGGTGTGCATGACCTCGTGTCTGCTGATGCTGGCGGCCATGCACCAGTCGACCTGGGATTTCACGCCCCTGCCGGGCCAGAACGTGGTCATCGATCCGACCCGGATGTCTCACGGCCTGCTGACGGGCATTGGCTTCCTTTGCGCAGGGGTCATCTTCCGCGAAGGCTTCTCGGTGCACGGCCTGACCACGGCGGCGTCGCTGTGGGTCACTTCGGCCATCGGCGTGCTGTTCGGCGTGGGCATGCTGGACCTGGCTCTGGTCGGCTCGGGGGCCACCATCACCGTCCTCGCCATCCTGCGCCTCGCCGATGCGAAGCTGCCCCATGTCGGGGTCATCGACATCATCCTGCGCTGGAATCGCGGCTCGGCGCCGTCCGAGGCCGCCATCCGCGAGCTGCTGCGCGAACGGGGGGTCAAGGCGGTGCGCATCGGTCATGTCGTCTGCGACGGCGGCGCGACCCACGAACACCACATGAAGGTGAAGGGCCACATGCCCATCGACGTCGACGCCCTGGTCCGGGCGCTGTCCGGCGACGTCGAACTGTCCGGCTTCTCGGTCCTGCCGCGCGAGGAGTGATCGCGGTCATTGTCCGTCAACCCTCTTTGAGGCATGACTGGAACGAATGACGAACGAAACGACTCGGATTCTCGGACTGGACCCCGGCCTTCGACGCACCGGATGGGGCGTTGTGGCGGCCGAGGGGGCGCGGCTGCGCTGGATCGCCCATGGCGTGGTGACCCCGCCCGAGACCGCGCCCTTCAGCGAGCGGCTGCTGTTCCTGCTCGAGGCCGTGGGTGCGGTCTGCGCCGCCCACGCCTGCGACGAGGCGGCGATCGAGGAGGTGTTCGTCAACATGAACCCGGCCTCGACCCTGAAGCTGGGGCATGCCCGCGCGGCGGTGATGCTGGCGCCGGCCCGGCATGGACTGAGCGTGGCGGAATATTCGCCCAATCTGATCAAGAAGGCGGTGGTCGGGGCGGGCCACGCCGACAAGAGCCAGATCGCCTTCATGGTGAAGCGGCTGCTGCCCGCAGCGGGCGATGTGAAGGCCGATGCTGCGGACGCCCTGGCGGTGGCCATCACTCATGCGCAAATGCGCAAGCGGGCGCTCATGACGGCCATGCGGGGCGCCGCGTGATCGGGCGGCTTAGAGGCGTGCTGGCCGAGGTCGAGCCGGACCACTGCCTGATCGACTGCGCGGGCGTGGGCTATGTCGTGGCCTGCGGAGCGCGGACGCTGCAGCGGCTGCCGGCGCCGGGCGATGAGGCGACCCTGCATATCGAATCCAGTTGGTCGGCCGAGAACGGGCCAAGGCTGTACGGCTTCCTGACACGCGACGAGCGCCGGGCCTTCACCACCCTGACCGGCATCCAGGGCGTGGGGCCCAAGGCCGCGCTGTCGGTGCTGGACGTGCTGCCGCCGGCCGAGCTGACGGCGGCGGTGGCGCGCGACGACAAGGCGGCGGTGGCCCGCGCCAATGGCGTCGGTCCCAAACTGGCCCTGCGCATCGTCACCGAACTGAAGGGCAAGCCGCTGGGCGACGCCTCCTTCACCCCCTCCGTCGGGGGCGTCCACGCCGAGATCGCGCCGCCGGTCCCCAGCGTCACGGGCGAGGCCGTCTCGGCCCTGCTGGGTCTGGGCGTGGCCGAGGTCAACGCCCGTCGCGCCGTGGACCAGGCGCTGATCCGCTTGGGCGAGGACGCCGAGCTGTCAGCGGTGATCCGCGCCGCCCTGCAGGAGCTGGGGCGATGACCGACGACCGCGTCATCTCTCCCGAGCCCGCCCCCGGCGAGACCTACGACCGCGCGCTGCGGCCGCAGACTCTGTCGGAGTTCGTCGGCCAGGAGCAGGCCAAGGGCAATCTGAAGGTCTTCATCGACGCGGCGCGCGGCCGGGCCGAGGCGCTGGACCACGTGCTGCTGTTCGGGCCGCCGGGACTGGGCAAGACGACACTGGCGCAGATCGTGGCGCGCGAGCTGGGCGTCGGCTTCCGCGCGACGTCGGGGCCGATCCTGGCCAAGGCGGGCGACCTCGCCGCCATCCTGACCAATCTCGAACCGCGCGACGTGCTGTTCATCGACGAGATCCACCGGTTGGCCCCGGCGGTGGAGGAGATCCTCTATCCCGCCATGGAGGACCATGTGCTGGACCTGATTATCGGCGAGGGGCCGTCGGCGCGCAGCGTGCGCATCGATCTGGCGCCGTTCACCCTGGTCGGGGCGACAACGCGGGCGGGCCTGCTGGCCACGCCGCTGCGCGACCGGTTCGGCATTCCGTTGAGGCTTGAGTTCTACACCCCGGCCGAACTGGTGCGGGTCATCACCGGCGCGGCGCGGAAGATGGGTGTGGCTGTGGACGACGCCGGCGCCCGCGAGATCGCCAGTCGTTCGCGGGGCACGCCGCGCGTGGCGGGCCGGTTGCTGCGGCGGGTGCGTGACTTCGCCTCGGCCGAGGGTTCGGCGGTCATCGACCGGCTGGCGGCCGCGCGGGCCCTGGCGCGGCTGGAGATCGACGAGGCGGGACTGGACGCCAACGACCGCCGCTTCCTCAAGGCCTTGATCGAAAACTATGGCGGAGGACCCGTCGGCATGGACACGCTCGCGGCCGCCATCGCCGAGGCGCGGGATGCGGTCGAGGACGTGATCGAGCCCTATCTGCTGCAGCAGGGCTTCATCCAGCGCACGCCCCGCGGCCGCATGGCCTGCGCCCGCGCCTACGCCCATCTCGGCCTGACGGAACCGCCGAAGCCGCCGGCGGCGGGCGATCTGTTCGGCGGCTAGGCTTCACCCCGAGGCCGAAGACCGGCATGGTCGTGGACGGAGGCATCGCATGGCGCGCAGACGCATCACCACGGATCGACTGATCGCGGCTCTCGCCGTCGTGGTGCTCCTGCTCGGGGCGGTCGTGCTCTGGACGGCGACGCATGGGCCGGGGTTTGGCCGGGAGCCGACGCCGCTGGAGCGGGTCGCGGCCCAGGTGCGGGATCGCGATCCCCGCCTGATCGCCGCCTTCACCCAGCCTGGACGAACCGAAGGGGTCGTCTGCGGCTTCACCGGCCTGGCCCGTCCTGGAACGGCTCCGGAGTTGACCCGCGAGAGGTTCGTCTCGCGCCGGAACCGGATCATGTTCGAGACCGACCCGCTGCGGCAGGAGTTCGATGACCAGTTCGCGCGGGAATGCTCCGGCTTCCTGCGCGATCCTCGCAAGGCGTCCGGCCTTTGACCGACACGCCCACCGCCGGCCGGTTCGAGGGCCGAGAGCATCGCCTGCCGGTCCGCGTCTATTACGAGGACACCGACTTCACCGGCCTGGTCTATCACGCCAACTACGTCCGCTATTTCGAGCGCGGGCGGTCGGACTTCCTGCGCGTCATCGGGGTCGGCCACGCCGAACTGCTGGACCAGGACCAGCCGATGGCCTTCGTCTTGTCCCAGTTGAACATCCGCTACCTCAGGCCCGCCCGCATCGACGACGCCCTGACGGTGCGCACCGTTTATGAGGCGGTGAAGGGTCCGCGTCTGATCATCGGCCAGTCGATCACCCGCCGCGAGGAGGTGCTGTGCCGGGCCGAGGTCGAGGCGGTCTGCATCCATCTGGACGGCCGGCCCCGGCGACCGACCAAGGCTCTGATCGAAAAGATCGGCCCCTGGCTGGCGGGCCAAGCCTGACAATATTGCGAACCTGTCACGTGCAGACAGGCGACAGCGTGGCCATACCGGTCCAGACTCCGGCGGAATCGCCACACAACCGCCACGGCCGTCCGCTGCACAGGGGCGGAAAGAGGCAAGGACCGACGCATGACCGCCGCAGACCCTTCGATGCTGAACCCGATCACCCTGTTCATGGCCGCCGACGTGGTCGTGAAGGCGATCATGATCGGCCTCGCGGTCGCCTCCCTGTGGTCCTGGGCGGTGATCATCGACAAGGGGATGCGTTTCTCCGCGCTCAACAGCCACGCCACGGCCTTCGAGAAGGCGGTGGGCTCGGGCCGGTCGCTTGAGGAGATCGCGGCCCAGGCCGGGCCCGATCCCCACCACCCGCTGCCGCGCATGCTGGTGATCGCCCTGACGGACTGGCGTGAGGCGCGGGCGCGGGGCGCCCTGACCGAAAGCCAGGGCAATATGCTGATGTCGCGCATCGACCGGGCGCTGGACAGCCTGATCGCCCGCGAGGGCCAGAGGGTCGAGAACGGCCTCGGCGTTCTGTCGGTGGTGGCGACGTCCTCGCCCTTCATCGGCCTGTTCGGCACGGTCTGGGGCATCATGAACGCCTTCGGCGCCATCGCCTCGGCTGGCAACACCAACCTGACCACGGTGGCCCCGGCCATTTCGCAGGCCCTGTTCGCCACGGCCGTGGGTCTCGGCGCGGCGATCCCGGCCTATATCGCCTACAACAAATTCTCGATCGACGCGGGCAAGTTCACCGGCCGGCTGGAAAGCTTCGCCGACGACCTGCAGTCGGCCGTCGCCCGTCGTCTGGGCGCCGCGCCCAGCCCGAACCGCGAGGTCTAGGCCATGGCCCTGGGTGGAGGCGGCGGCGGGGGCGGACACGTCCGGGGCCGCAGACGGCCGCGCAAACGGCCCCTGAGCGAGATCAACGTCACGCCGCTGGTCGACGTGATGCTGGTGCTGCTGATCATCTTCATGATTTCGGCGCCGCTGCTGACGACCGGCGTGCCGGTCGAGCTGCCCAAGACCGAGGCCAGCGCGGTCGAGACGGACCAGGAGCCGGTGACCGTCTCGATCAAGCGCGACGGGGCCATCTACGTCGGCGACGGCGAGGTGTCGTGGGACCGGCTGGCCGAGCGCGTGGCCCAGGAAGCCGGGGCGAACGCCCGCGACAAGCCGGTCTTCATCCGCGCCGACGGTCGTGCGCCCTACCAGGCCGTGGCCCGGGTCATGGCGCGGCTGTCGTCGCAGGGCTTCACCAAGCTGAACCTGATTACCGACACGGCGGCCCAGACCGCGACGAGCTCGGACCCGGAGGGCTAGACGCTGGAGAAGCCCGGCTCATCGCTGTTCGTCTCCATCCTGCTGCACGCGGGGGTGATCGGCGCTGTGCTGCTGGCCGGGCTGCTGCACCTCAATCCCGCGCCCGTGCCCGAGACGATGAACGCGGTGCCGGTCCAGGTAGTGTCCGACCTGACTGTATTGGGCGGCCCTGCCGACAATCCCTCGCCCGAGCCGGCCACGCCGGACGCGGCGACCGCGCCGCCTGAGCCCTCGCCGCCGGAACCGATCCCGACGCTGCCCAAGCCCGTCCCGCCCGCGCCGCCTGAAAAGGCGCGCACGCCGCGGCCGACGCCGGTTCCGCCGGTCGCCCGTCCGCGCCCCAGCCCGCCGCAGCCGCCCAAACCCGCGCCGCCGCGCCGCGAGGAGCCGTCGCTAAACCTCAGCGACCTCGCCGGACCGGCTCGCCCCGGACCCCGTCGACCGAGGGCCCCCGTGGGCGGGGGCGCCACCGGGACGGCGGGTCAGACCAGCGGAGCCGTGGCCTGGCAGGCCATCTTCAACCAGGTCTATCGCAACTGGAGCCCGCCCTGCGACACGCCGGGCGTCGTCGACATGCGCATCCAGATGGACGTCACCCTGACCACGGACGGACGGATCGCCCGCGAGCCGGCCCTGCTGGGCCGCCGGTCCGATCCGGTGTGGATCGCGGTCGCCGACGGGGCCAAGCGGGCGCTCTATCAGTCCGCGCCTTTCGACGTGCCGCGTGATTTCGCAGGCGGAACGGTGCGAACCACCTTCCTCACCAGCCGAATCTGCGGACACTAGGTCGTCGGACCCGGGCCGACCGGACGCCGACAGTCCCAAAGTCGCCCCATTCGCGGGGATGCTGGCCTTCTGCGACCGGTCTGGCGATAAGGGCCGGCGTATCGTCTGATCCTGCGGAGCCCGCCATGCGTCTGAACCGACTTCTCGCGACCCTGTCGACCGCGGCTGTCGGCCTCGCCATGGCCGCCGGCGCGGTGACCGCCCAGACCCCGCCGCCGCAGCAAACCGGCGCCCCGGTCGAGGTCGTTATCGACCAGGGGGTCCTCAAACCCTTCCAGATCGCGGTGGTGAATTTCGACGGCGTCAACGGCTCTGACCTCGGCGGCGTCATCCGCGCCGACCTGCGTCGCTCGGGCTATTTCGAACCCCAGGACCCGGCCAGTTTCGTCGAGACCGGCCTGACCCTGGCCAACGCCCCCAACTTCCCGCAGTGGACCTCGATCGGCGCCCAGGCGGTGCTGTACGGCTCGGTGTCGTCGCGGCCGGACGGGCGCAACGACTTCGGCTTCCGGCTGTACGACCCCTACCGCCAGTGCCAGCTGGCCGCCTACCAGTTCACCGCCACGCCCGAGCAGTGGCGCCGGATCGGGCACAAGATCGCCGACATGGTCTATCAGCGTATGACCGGCGAAAGCGGCCTGTTCGACAGCCGCGTGGTCTTCGTCTCGGAAAGCGGCACCCAGCTAAACCGCCTCAGCCGCCTCGCGATCTCGGACCAGGACGGCTACAACCCCGTCTATCTGACGCAGGGCGACGAGGTGATCATGTCGCCCCGCTTCTCGCTGTCGAACCCGGACGAGATCACCTACGTCGCGCTGGGCAAGGACTACAGCCGCATCTATCTGTTCAACCTGTCGACCGGCCGGCGCGAGAGCTTGGGCGAATTCGACGGCCAGGTGCTGGCCCCGCGCTTCTCCAACGACGGGTCGCGGATGGCCTTCTCGATCATCCGGGGCGGCAACACGGATGTCTATGTGATCGACCTGACCAGCCGGCAGGTGCGGCGCCTGACCTCGGATCCGGGCATCGACACCTCGCCCTCGTTCAGCCCCGACAACAGCCAGATCGTCTTCACTTCGGACCGGTCGGGCAGCCCGCGCCTGTACGTGATGCGCGCCGACGGCTCGGGCCAGCGCGCCATCTCGCGCGGCGGCGGCCTGTACACGGCCCCGAACTGGAGCCCCCGCGGCGACCTGATCGCCTTCACCAAACAGGGCGGCGGCCGTTTCTCGACCGGTGTCATGGCCGCCGACGGTTCCGGCGAACGCATCCTCTCCTCAAGCTATTTCGAGGAAGGTCCGTCCTGGGCCCCGAACGGCCGCTACATCATGTTCGCGCGCCAGTCCCCGGGCGGTGATACCCGACTGTGGACCGTCGATCTGTCCGGACGGGTCGTCAGCCAGGCCGGGTACAACGGCCGCGGCACCGATCCGGCTTGGTCGCCGCTGCTGGATCAGCAGCCGTCAGGTCTGGGTGGTGGCGCGGACAGCTGTCCGCGCTGATCACAAGCGGAGCCATCCGGCTCACTCCCGCGTTATCGCGACTGGTGAAAAGGGTGGCGGGACAGTACCGACGCATTACAGCAAAGCTCGGAGCTTCGGCTTTGGCGAGGATTCAGGAGACCACCATGATCAAGACCAACACCCTGTTCCGTCTGGCTGCGGTCGGCGTGGCCATGACGGCTATGGCCGCCTGCACCCCGCGCAAGCCGGTGACGGGTCCGACCGGCGACCCCACGGTCCCGGCGACGAATGACCAGTATCCCGGCGCCGGAAGCGGTCAGGTCGACGGCGGTCAACTCGGCGCCGGCGCGCCGGGCTCGGAACAGGATTTCGTCGTCAACATCGGCGACCGGGTCTATTTCGACCTCGACAGCTATTCGATCCGCTCGGAAGCCTACCCCCGCCTCGACGCCCAGGTGGCCTGGCTGCAGCGCTACGCCGGCGTGACCATCCGCATCGAGGGCAATGCCGACGAACGGGGCACGCGTGAATACAACCTGGCCCTCGGCGCCCGGCGCGCGGAATCGGTGCGCAGCTATCTGGTGGACCACGGCATCTCGCCGGGCCGTATCGACACCATCAGCTACGGCAAGGAGCGCCCGATCGCCGCTGGCTCGAACGAGGACGCCTGGGCGCGTAACCGCAACGCCCACACCGCCATCGTCACGGGCGCGACACG
Organism: Caulobacterales bacterium; assembly: GCA_038241335.1. Taxonomy (GTDB): domain Bacteria; phylum Pseudomonadota; class Alphaproteobacteria; order Caulobacterales; family Caulobacteraceae; genus Brevundimonas. The sequence goes on from JBBRFV010000008.1 coordinate 13,697, forward strand.
CTAGGACTTTTCCGCCCTTGCGAAGGGGCCGGCCTCGCGCCGGCCCCTTTTGCATGTCCGACTTGAACCAGCCGCAAATCGGTGGGACCGTTTTATCATGCTGAAACTCCCTTCCGCCCTTCGCTCCCGCACCGTCCTGGTCAGCGGCGTCGTGCTCGCCCTGGCGGCCGGCGGCGTGGTCGCCCAGACCGTTCCGCCGCCGCCCATCCAGTGGGACGTCCGCAAGCTGGAACAGCTGGACCGCAACGTCCGTCGGCTTGAACGGGCCGTGACCCAGCGCAACGCCGCCGGCGACCCGGTGATCATTGAGCCCGATCCCGAGACGATCGCCCTGCAGGGCCGGGTCGCCAACATGGACCGCCGCCTGGGCGACCTTGAGGCCAGCCTGCAGCGGGTCAACGGCGATCTCGAACGGATGACCTTCCAGCTCGACGAAGCCCAGCGCGACAACGGCGCTCTCGGCGGCCGGCTGCGCGACGCCGAAAGCCGCCTCAAGGCGATGGAGGACTCCGCCAAGGCCGAGGCCGAACTGAACGCCCCCATCGCGTCCAATTCACCGACCGGCGATGCGACTCGCGACCTGGCCGCCGCCGTGCGCATGCTGGCCGGTGATCCGGCCCGCGGCGACCGCGCCCTGCAGACCGTGCTGGTCACCTGGCCGGACACGCCGCAGGCGGCCGAGGCCAATTCCCGCCTCGGCGACCTGCGTCACGCCCAGCACGACGACGCCTCGGCGGTGCAGGCCTACGCCGCCGCCCTGGAGGGCTGGCCGGCCACGGTCTGGGCCCCGACGGCCACACTGGAGCTGGCCGGGGCCCTCAACGCCACCAACCGCAAGACCCAGGCCTGCGGCGCGCTGGGCGAATTCACCCGGCGCTACGCGACGGCGGCGGAGCCGGCCGTTCGCACCCGTGCGACCCAGATGCGCACCCAGTTCGCCTGCGAACCGGCCGCGCCGACGCGACCCGCGACCACGCCGGCTCGTCCGGCGACGACGCCGCGGAGGGGCGGCTGACGCCCGACGCCGCCGACTGGACGGCAGCCGCGAAGGCGGCGCTGGACGCGCGGCTCGAGACCGGGGTCGAAGCCCCCGTGTCGCCGGCCCTCGTGGCGCTGCCCCCCGTGGCGCTGGCCTTGTCGGGCGGCGGCGACTCCCTGGCGCTGCTGCTGGTCGCCGCCGACTGGGCGCGTCGCAATGGGCGGCGGCTGCTGGCCCTGACCGTCGATCACGGACTGAATCCCGACAGCGCCCGCTGGACCGCCTTCGCGGGCGAAACCGCGCGGAAGGCCGGCGCTGACTGGCTTCCTTTGCCCTGGACCGGGGATAAGCCCGCGACCGGTCTTCCCGCTGCGGCGCGGGCGTCGCGCCACCGGCTGATCGCCGAGGCGGCCCGGGCCGCCGGCGCGCGGGTCGTCCTGTTCGGCCATACCGCCGACGATGTCGCAGAGGGCGAGGCGATGCGCGCCGAGGGCTCGACCCTGGGCCGTCTGCGGGCCTGGACGCCGTCGCCGGCCTGGCCGGAGGGGCGGGGACTGATGCTGCTGCGGCCGATGTTGCAGGCCGGCCGCGCCGAAATCAGGGCCTGGTTGTCGGCGCGCGGGGCGGCCTGGCTCGACGATCCTGCCAATCAAGACGAGCGCTTCTCCCGCAGTCGCGTGCGACGGGCGCTGTCGGGCCGTCCGGCCGTTCCGGCCCTGTGCGACGGCGCCCCGGTGGACGAATTGGCAGCCACCCTGGTCTGTGTCGGCGGGGGCGACCGGTTTCCGCGCGGACCGCGACTGGAGGCGGTCCGAAGACGGGCGGCGGCCGGAGAGGTGTTCACCGCCACCCTGTGCGGGGCCCGGATCGAGGCGGGCGCAGACGGGATCGACATCACCCGCGAGGCCGGTGAGTTCGCGAGGCGTCCGCAGGGCGACCTGCCCCTGAAGCCCGGTATCGAGACGGTCTGGGACGGCCGTTACGCGATCACGGTCGATGGGCCCGGCTGGAGCGTCGCTCCGGCAGCGGGTCTGCGGACGAGGCTGTCGAAGGCCGACCAGGCCCGGTTGGCGGCTCTGCCGGCGTCCGCGCGGGGGGCTGAGCCTGTGCTGATCCGGAACGACGGCGGCGCCCCGATTCTTGCATCGACGGCGGGCAAGGCCCGGTCGCTGGTCCAGGAAAGACTGGCGCTGGCGCTGGACCGAATGACGCACGAACGGGATCTCGGGACGCATCCGCATGGCGCATCGCCCCGGAACCACCTATTTTCCGCCTGACCATCACGGCGTGACGGGCGCGAGCGCCCTGCGAGGATCGATAGACGAATGAACCTGCGTAATCTGGCTATCGGGGGTGTGATCATCCTGGCTCTTCTGGGGGCCTATGTCGGCCTGTCCCAGAACGGCGTCCTGGCGGGCGCGACGCCCGCCGCGGGCAAGGCCGCGGCCGCCAAGCCGCTGGTGTTGAACTATTCCGACCTGCTCACCGCCCGCGACAACAAGGCCATCAAATCGATCGAGGTGCGGGGCGAGGCGATCACCGGCGTCCTCAACGACCAGCATACTTTCACGGCCATCACCCCCCTGCCCAACACCGAACTGGTGGACAGCATCAAGGCAGGCGGCGCCGTGGTCGAAATCAAGAGCGGCAAGCAGTCTCTGTGGTTCAGCATCCTGATGGCGGCGCTGCCGTTTATGCTCATCATCGGCCTGTGGGTTCTGGTCATGCGCCAGATGCAAGGGGGTGCCAGAGGCGCGATGGGCTTCGGCAAGTCCAAGGCCCGGCTTCTGACCGAACACAAGGGCCGCAAGACCTTCGACGACGTCGCCGGCGTCGATGAGGCCAAGGAGGAGCTGCGCGAGGTCGTCGACTTCCTCAAGGACCCGGCCAAATTCCAGAAGCTGGGCGGCAAGATTCCCAAGGGCGCCCTGCTGGTCGGCCCTCCCGGCACCGGCAAGACGCTGTTGGCCCGCGCCGTCGCGGGCGAAGCGGGCGTGCCCTTCTTCTCGATCTCGGGCTCGGACTTCGTCGAGATGTTCGTCGGCGTCGGCGCCAGCCGCGTGCGCGACATGTTCGAACAGGCCAAGAAGAACGCGCCCTGCATCATCTTCATCGACGAGATCGACGCCGTCGGCCGCCATCGCGGCGCCGGACTGGGCGGCGGCAATGACGAGCGCGAGCAGACGCTGAACCAGCTGCTGGTCGAGATGGACGGTTTCGAGTCCAACGAGGGCATCATCCTGATCGCCGCCACCAACCGGCCCGACGTTCTGGACCCGGCCCTGCTGCGCCCGGGCCGTTTCGACCGCCAGGTGGTGGTGCCCAACCCCGATGTGGGCGGGCGCGAGAAGATCCTGCGCGTGCACATGAAGGACGTGCCCCTGGCCGCCGACGTCAACGTCAAGACCATCGCGCGCGGCACCCCCGGCTTCTCGGGCGCCGACCTGGCCAACCTCGTCAACGAGGCGGCCCTGCTGGCGGCCCGCAAGGACCGTCGCATGGTCACGCACCGCGACTTCGAGGACGCCAAGGACAAGGTCATGATGGGCGCCGAGCGCAAGTCCATGATCATGAACGAGGAAGAGCGTCGTCTGACCGCCTATCACGAGGGCGGCCACGCCATCGTCGCCATAAACGTCAAGATGGCGGACCCGGTGCACAAGGCCACCATCGTCCCGCGCGGCCGGGCGCTGGGCATGGTCATGCAGCTGCCGGAAGGTGACCGCTATTCCATGAAGTACCAGCAGATGGTCGATCGCATCGCCATCATGGCGGGCGGCCGGGTCGCCGAGGAGATCATCTTCGGCAAGGAGAACATCACCTCCGGCGCCAGCTCGGACATCGAGCAAGCCACCAAGCTGGCCCGCGCCATGGTCACGCGCTGGGGCTTCTCGGAACTGCTGGGCATGGTCGCCTATGGGGACAACCAGGAGGAGGTTTTCCTGGGCCATTCCGTGTCCCGCACCCAGAATGTGTCGGAGGAGACGGCGCGAACCATCGACGCTGAGGTGAAGCGCATCGTCGGCGAAGGCTGGACCGAGGCCCGAAAGATCCTGAAGGACAAGGCCGCGGACCTTGAAACCCTCGCCCAGGCCCTGCTCGAATACGAGACCCTGTCGGGCGAGGAGATCAAGGATTTGCTCGAGAAAGGGGCAGCCCCGAACCGCGACGAGAACAACTTCCCCAACGCCGGCCCCTCGGTCTCCGTGCCGATCACGCCGGTCCCCGAAGCAGCAGTGATCAGCGAGCCGACCACGGTCCACTGAATCCGGCCTGTCAAGATGACGCCCGCTCCGGACTTTCCGGCGGCGGGCGTTCTTTTGTCGGACTTGTTCTGACCCGGGTGGAGATCACCCGTGAGGGGCGCAAGGCGTTCGCCGCCTACCTTGAGGCCATCGGCGCCCTGATCGGGGGCGGGGACTGAGGCCCGGCGGTCAAGGGCGCCGGCTTACGACGCGGCCCGCGGGCCTCGACCAGAATGGGGGTCGGGCGGCGCAGCTTGCCGCCCGGATCCGGTCAGTTGATGGATTGGCCCTCGGGCAGGCCGATCAGCCCCGCCCCGACATAGGACAGCACCGAGACGCGGCCCGAGTCGATGTCGGCTTCTGCGGGCAG
>JBBRFV010000009.1:0-17768 GCA_038241335.1 Caulobacterales bacterium
TGGGTGTTGGAGGCGAACACCACCGTGTCCGGCGACGGCAGGTTCAGTTCCTTCGCCACATGTTTCCGGGCTTCAGGCACGACCTCGCTGAAGATCAGGTCCCATTTGCGGTCGGCGAAGGCCCCGGCCTCGACCCAGGCCTTCACCTGGCCGTCGAAGCTGGCGTCAGGCCACAGATGATGGCTGTGGGCGGCGAAATGCAGCCGTTCAGGGTCCAGCGACAGGGCGCGGGAGAACAGGTCCTTGCGGCTCATTTCACCTCTCTCGACGCTGTCCTCGTCGTAGCTGGAATCCCGGACAATCTGTCCTCGAAATCCCCACGAAGTCTCTCATGTCCCAACGATGGCGCTCAAGCAGCGAGCGGTCGCGCCCCTAGATAAGCGCGCCGTGGCAATGCTTGAACTTGCGGCCCGAGCCGCAGGGGCAGTCGGCGTTGCGCGGCGTGCGCTCCCAGCCGACCGGCAGCCGTTCGACCGGCAGGCGGGCGCGGGCGTCGCCTTCCAGCTGGCCCTCCGGGTTCTGGGCCGAGGGATTGGCCATCTCATTCTCGCCCGTGCCCGGGTTCAGATGGATCTCCTGGAACTCCGGCAGGTCCATGACCGGCGGCTCCTGGAAGCGGAACTCCACCGTCATCAGCCAGCGCGTCACATTGTGGCGCAGGTCGTACAGCAGGTTTTCGAACAGGCTGAAGGCCTCGGTCTTGTATTCGTTCAGCGGATCGCGCTGGCCGTAGCCGCGCAGGCCGATGACGCCGCGCAGGTGGTCCAGATGGACCAGGTGCTCGCGCCACTGCATGTCCAGCATCTGCAGCAGGAACTGCTTCTCCAGGCCGCGCGTCTGGTCGGCGCCGATCTGCTCCAGCCGTTCGGCGGCTCGTGCATCGGCGGCGGCCAGGATGCGCTCCTCGAACTCCTCGTTCGAGACGCCCTCCTCGGCGGCCCATTCGGCCAGCGGCAGCTCCATGCCCAGGTCCGACCGCACCTTCTCGTCCAGGCCGGCGATGTCCCACTGCTCGGCATAGGCCTTGGGCGGCATATGTTTGTCGATCAGGTCGGAGATCACGTCGTTGCGGAACTCGCCGACCAGTTCGGACAGGTCCTCGGAGTCCATGAACTCCTGGCGCTGCTCGAACACGGCCTTGCGCTGATCGTTCACGACGTCGTCGTATTTCAGCAGGTTCTTGCGGATGTCGTAGTTGCGGGTCTCGACGCGCTTCTGGGCGGTCTCGACGGCCCGGTTCAGCCACGGGTGGCTGATGGCCTCGCCCTCGGCCACGCCAAAGCTGCGCATGATGGCGTCCAGACGGTCGCCGGCGAAGATGCGCAGCAGGTCGTCCTCGCACGACAGGAAGAATTTCGAGGTGCCGGGGTCGCCCTGACGGCCGGTGCGGCCGCGCAGCTGGTTGTCGATGCGGCGGCTCTCGTGGCGCTCGGTGCCCAGCACGAACAGGCCGCCGGCGGCCAGTGAGATCTGCTTCTGCACGGCGATGTCGGCCTTGAGCCGCGCCTCTTCGGCCGCCTCGGCCTCAGGGGTGACCTCGACGCCCATGTTGCGTTGTTCGAGAGTCCATTTCTGGAGCCGGATCTCGAGGTTGCCGCCCAGCTGGATGTCGGTGCCGCGGCCGGCCATGTTGGTGGCGATGGTGACGGCGCCCGGCAGGCCGGCGTCGGCGACGATATAGGCTTCCTTCTCGTGCTCGCGCGCGTTCAGCACGTTGTGCTGCAGTCCCTTGCCGCGCTTGATCTCGATGTCGAAATCCTCGTCCTTGAGCGCCGCATAGGCCTTGCGGGCGGCCTGCTGGACCTTCGGGTCCTCGTTGCGGACGTCGATCTCCAGATGGGCGTGCGCAGGCTTCAGCTTGCGGACCGTGACCTCATAGGCGAAGTCCTTGAGCAGTTCCGACAGGGTTTCGGACTTCTCGATCGAGACGGTGCCGACCAGGATCGGCTGGTCGCGCACATGGCACTCGGCGATCTGCTGGGCGATGGCCTGGTTCTTCTCGGCCTCGGTGCGGTAGATCTCGTCATCGAAGTCGGTGCGCCGGACCGGGCGGTTGGTCGGCACTTCCAGCACGTCCATCTTGTAGATGTCGTGGAACTCCTGGGCCTCGGTCGCGGCCGTGCCGGTCATGCCCGACAGCTTCTCGTAGAGACGGAAATAGTTCTGGATGGTCACCGAGGCCAGGGTCTGGTTCTCGGGCTGGATCTTGACGCCTTCCTTGGCTTCGATGGCCTGGTGCAGGCCTTCCGACAGGCGTCGCCCGGTCATCATCCGGCCGGTGAACTCGTCGATCAGCATGACCTCGCCGGCCTTGATGATGTAGTCCTTGTCTTTTTGGTACAGGGTGTTGGCGCGCAGCGCCTGGTTGATGTGGTGGACCAGGGTGATGTTGGCCGCGTCGTACAGGCCGGTCGTGTCCGCGGCGAACAGGCCGTCGCGCTCCAGGATCTCCTCGATCTTCTCGGAGCCCTCCTCGGTCAGCAGCGACTGTTTCTGCTTTTCGTCGAGGTCGAAGGTGGTCGGGTCCTTGATCAGTTCACGAACGATCGCATCGACGGTCAGATAGAGGTCCGAGCGGTCCTCGGTCGGACCCGAGATGATCAGCGGCGTGCGCGCCTCGTCGACCAGGATGGAGTCGACTTCGTCGACGATGGCGAAATGGTGCGGACGCTGCACCATCTCCTTGCGGTCATAGACGAGGTTGTCGCGCAGATAGTCGAAGCCGAACTCATTGTTGGTGCCGTAGGTGATGTCGGCGTTGTAAGACGTCTGCCGCTGGCCCTGGCTCAGGCCGTTGACGATGACGCCGACCTCCATGCCCAGGAAGCGATAGACCCGGCCCATCCACTCGGCGTCGCGCCGGGCCAGATAATCGTTGACGGTGATGACGTGGACGCCCTTGCCCGCCAGGGCGTTCAGATACACCGGGGCCACGGCGACCAGGGTCTTGCCCTCGCCCGTGCGCATCTCGGCGATGCCGCCGTCGTGCAGGATCATGCCGCCGGCCAGCTGGACGTCGTACTGGCGCTGACCGAGCACGCGCTTGGAGGCTTCGCGGGCGACGGCGAAGGCCTCGTTCATCACCTTGTCGAGCGTCTCGCCGCCCGTGATCCGGTCGCGGAAGGCGTCGGTCATCATGCGCAGCTCGTCATCCGACAGCGCGGCGTATTGCGCCTCAAGCGCGTTGATCTTCTGCACCCGGCTCATGAAATCCTTGACCTTGCGGTCGTTGGAGGAGCCGAAAATCTTCTTGGCGATGCCGAGCATGGATGATCCGAAGGCGGGCGAACCGGAAACGGCTCTGGTACTGGAAGGTCCCGAAGGAGCGGCGGCGTGGACGCGCCGGGCGAGGCCTCGGCGGCGGCGGCCCGACGCCCCTGACAAACAGGCGCGCGCGAGGGCCGCGCGAACGATCGAAAACCCCTCGACTTGGGCGCAGGCGGGACTTAAGCACCGACCTTATCCCTGTCAACGCGAGGGCTATTGCCGCCCGCCGACGGAGCGCGCCCGCATGAGGCCTCAACCTGCCCTGATTCCGGTCCTGATGGCCCTGATGCTGACCAGCGCCTGCGGTCGCGGCGGAGCCGGCGATCGCCCGCCCGAGGCCGGCGATCATGCGGTGGCCCATGTCCAGGACCAGACCATCTGGGCCTCCGACGTCAAACGCGAGGCCGTGGCCCAGGGCCTGGTCGGCGAGGACGAGCCGCTGGACATCAGCTCCGACCTGTTCCGGCGGGTGTTGGACGAGGTCATCGACCAGAAGCTGCTTGCCCGCGAGGCGGAACGTCGCGGCCTCGACAACTCGCCCCTCGCCCAGCGCCGTTTGCAGGCTACGCGCGAGCGCATCCTCGGCGACATGCTGATCGAGACAGAGGTCAACGGCACGGTCAACGACAAGGCCGTGGAAGCCATCTACCAGGAGCAATTGCGCCGCGCCCAGACCTCCGAGGAGATCCGCACCCGGCTGATCCTGTCGCGGACCCGACCCGAGGCGGACGCCGTGGTCGGCATCCTGGCCCAGGGCTCGGCCTTCGAGGCCGTGGCCCAGGAACGCTCGATCGACGAGGCGACCCGGTTCTCGGGGGGCGACCTCGGCTATTCCAAGCTCGAGGTCATGCCCCAGGCCTATGCCGACGCCGTGCGCGACAAGCCGGCCGGTTCGACCGTCGGCCCGTTCCAGACCGAGGGCGGCTGGGCCGTGCTGCGCGTCGAGGACCGCCGCAAGGAAAGCCCGCCGACGCTGGAGCAAGCCCGGCCGCAGGTGGTGCGTTATTTGACCTATGAAGGCGTCCGCCGGCTGCTGGAGCAGTTGCGCGGCAAGGCGAAGGTGGCCGTTCTGATCGAAGCTCCGACCGCGGCCCCGCCGCCGCCCGCCGCCGCCCGTCCGCCCGCGCCCGCCGCTCCGGCCGCGCCGGCACCGGCGGCTCGATGAACCGCGCGCCCGGAAAGGCCGGATCGACCGGCCAGAAGTTCGAACAGGCGATCGAGAAGGCGCTGGACCCGCTTGCGACGGCGCTGAAGCGCGCCACCACCTCGACCCGGACTCCGTCGCCGGCCGCCCCCGGCAAGCCGGGTCTTGAGATTTCGCCGCTGGCCGTGCCCTTCCCGGCCATTCCGCCGATCGGCGGGGTCGAGATCGCGACTGCCCGCGCCGGCTTCTACAAGCACGAGCGTGATGATCTGGTGGTGTTCAGCTTCGTCCGCGGCACGACCTGCGCCGGGGTCTTCACCCGCCACAAGATCGGCTCGGCCCCGGTCGACTGGTGCAAGCGCCATCTCGACGCCGAGGATGGCGGGACCGACATCCGCGCCCTGGTGATCAACGCCGGCTGCGCCAACGCCTTCACCGGCAAAGCCGGGGCCGATGCCGCGCGGCGCACTGCCTCGGCGGTGGCGAAACGGTTCGGCTGCCGCCAGCGCGACGTCATGCTGGCCTCGACCGGCGTCATCGGCGTCCGGCTCGACGACCGCAAGATCGCGGCCCGGATGCCCGACATCGAGGCCGGTCTCGAGGCCGACAACTGGGCCGTCGCGGCGCGCGGCATCATGACCACCGACACCTTCCCCAAGGGGGCCTACGCCGAGTGCCAGATCGACGGCCACAGGGTCCGCATCGCCGGCATCGCCAAGGGCTCGGGCATGATCGCGCCCGACATGGCCACCATGCTGGGCTTCATAGTCACCGACGCGGCCATCTCGCCGGCCGTGCTGCGCGCCCTGCTGGGTCTGCATGTCCGCACCACCTTCAACAGCGTGACAGTCGACGGCGACACCTCGACCAATGACACCTGCCTGCTGTTCGCCACCGGGGCTTCGGGCGCGCCGCGCATAGGCCGGGTCGGCGATCGCCGCCTGAAGGATTTCTCGGCCGCCCTCGACAGGGTCATGCTGGATCTGGCCCACCAGCTGGTCCGCGACGGCGAGGGGGCGACGAAATTCGTGCGCGTCACCGTCGACGGCGCCGCCAGCCCCGCCTCGGCCCGGAAACTGGCCAAGTCGATCGCCGACAGCCCCCTGGTCAAGACGGCCCTGGCTGGCGAGGACGCCAACTGGGGCCGGGTCGTCATGGCCGTGGGCAAGACCGAGGAGCCGGTCGATCGCGACCATCTGGCCATCCGCTTCGGCCCCCACGTCGCCGCCATCGACGGGGCGCCGTCGCCCACCTACGACGAGGCGAAGATGAGCGCCTATATGAAGAACGCCGAGATCGACATCACCGTCGACGTCGGCTCGGGCCGCGCCTCGGCCACCGTCTGGACCTGCGACCTGACCAAACGCTACGTCGAGATCAACGGCGACTATCGCTCGTGAGCGACGGCCCCCAGCCTGATCGGAAGACCGTCCTCGTCGTCGCCGCGGCCCTGGTCGATGTCGAAGGCCGGGTGCTGATCGCCCAGCGGCCCGAAGGCAAGCAACTGGCCGGCCTGTGGGAGTTTCCGGGCGGCAAGGTCGAGCCGGGCGAACGGCCGGAGGCGGCTCTGATCCGCGAACTCAAGGAAGAGCTGGGCATCGACGTCACGGAGGCCTGTCTGGCCCCGTTTGTTTTCGCCAGCCACGCTTACGAGTCCTTTCACCTTCTCATGCCACTCTATTTGTGCCGACGCTGGTCGGGGGTGGTTCAGCAACGCGAACATGCGGCGCTGAAATGGGTGCGGCCGAACCAGCTGGCCGACTATCCGATGCCCCCGGCCGACGAACCCCTGGTCGCCTGGTTGCGCGACCTGCTCTAGCCGCCGAGGGAGGGGGCCGATGCTGCGACGCTTCCTGACCCGCTTCCGACGCGACGAGTCGGGCGCGACCGCCATCGAATACGGCATGATCCTGGCCCTGATGTTCCTCGTCATCCTCGGCGCCCTCCAGGCGTTCGGCGGTTCGGGCAGCGGCATCTTCAACACGGCGATGAACACGCTGCGCAGCGCGATGGGCGGCTAGGGCTCCTCGCCCGTCTGCTCCTTGACCCCCAACGCATCCGCCAGCCGCATCCTGGCCGAGCCGCGCGGCAGCGGCTTCTGCTGGCTCTCATGCGGGGCCCAGCCGGCGAGGTGGACGATCTCGAAGGTGGCGGGGATCCGACCGTCGGGCTCGCCGAAGCGTTCGGCGTAGAGCTGCGCCGCGCGAGCGACTACGGCGCGCGTCAACGGGCGCCCGGCGTCGGCCAGGACGCTGGTCTCCCCCATGGCCCGCAGGTCGCGCACCAGCGCCAGCATGTCGGGATAGCGCACCGTCAGCCGGTCCACGTCCGACACGGGCAGGGCGAAGCCGGCCCGCTGCAGCAGGGCTGCGCCGTCGAAACCGTCGGCGAAGGGCGAGACCCGGGCCTGGGCCCCGTCGCGCACCTCAAGCTCCGATTCGGTCAGGACGGCGCGCAGCTCCTTCAGCGTGCCTGCGCCCAGCAGGGTGCCGAGGAACAGGCCGTCGGGCTTGAGCGCGCGGCGGATCTGGTTGAGCGCCCCGGGCAGGTCGTTGGCCCAGTGCAGGCTCATGAGCGACACGATCAGGTCCTGCGACTGATCGGGCAGGTCCAGCGGCGTCTCGCCCGGCCCGGCCCGCGCGGCCCGGTCGACGGTGATTTTCACCGGCCCGACCCGGCCGGCGGCGACGGTCCCGGCCAGGGCGGCGGCGAACGGGCCCGGATGGGCCGACAGGTCGGCGACCTGGGGCCAGTCCTTCAGCAACACCTCGAGGCTGCCCACGGCGTTCTCCGCAGCGCGGGCATGCAGGAAGTCGGCCCCCGCGAAGGTGGCCTCGCTACGCTTTAGCCTTGCCGAACGGCGTCGGCTGTCGAAAATACGGGGGGGACCGGAGGAGGAGCTCATGAACCTTCAGGATGGGGACTGGCGCGGCCGTTGGAAAGCCGCCTCGCCGTTTCGAACGCTGGGTCGCGGCCTGGCCGACCTGCTGCTGCCGCCGCTGGCCCACGATGACGCAGTGGCGACGGCGTCCGCCGGGCTCAGCGTCGACGCCTGGAGCCGGGTGGCGTTTCTCGAGGATCCCGTCTGCGACGGCTGCGGCGCCGGGTTCGAGATGGACGGCGGCGTCTTCGCCTCGGCGCGCTGCGCCGCCTGTCTGGCCAGCCCCTACGCCTTCGCCCGGGCGCGCGCCGCCTGCGTCTATGATGAGGCCTCGCGCGGCCTGATCCTGAAGTTCAAGCACGGCGACCACCAGCCGTTCGCCCCCCTGTTCGCCCGCTGGATCAGCCGCTCGGCCGCGCCGTTGCTGGCCGAGGCCGACGCGATCGCCCCGGTGCCGCTGCATCCGTTGCGCCTGCTGTCGCGCCGGTTCAACCAGGCCGCCGAGATCGCCCGGCCGCTGGCCCGCGAGTCAGGGCGCGACTATCTGGCCGACGCCCTGGTGCGCCAGACCCACACCGTCAGTCAGGGCGGCAAGTCGATGCGCGGCCGCCGCCTGAACGTGAAAAAGGCCTTCGCGGTGACCGAGGCCGGCCGCCGTCGCATCCGCGGACGGCGCATCCTTCTGGTGGACGACGTGTTGACCACGGGCGCCACCGCCGAGGCTTGCGCCCGCGCTCTGCTGGAGGCCGGCGCCCGCGCCGTGGACCTGGCGGTCATCGCCCGGGTGCGCAAGGCGCGCGAACTGCCTATGTAACGGTTGAACCCGAGGAGACCCTGTTGGCCGACGTTGTCATCTACACCAAACCCGGTTGCCCCTATTGCGCGATGGCCGAAGGCCTGCTGGCCCGCAAGGGCGTGGACTACACCGAGATCGTCGCGTCGAACGATCCGGGGAAGAAGCAGGAAATGATCCAGAAATCCGGAGGGCGCATGACCTTCCCGCAGATCTTCATCGACGGGAAGCACATCGGCGGCGCCGACGACCTGCAGGCTCTTGATCGCAAGGGCGAGCTGGATGCATTGCTCGCGGCCTGAATGACCCGTCTCTCCGTCGCCCTGATCCAGACCCGGACCCCCGCCGATCCGGCGGCGGCCCTGGCCCATGTGGAGGCTCTGATCCGGCAGGCGGCGGCGGGCGGGGCGAAGCTGATCCTGACGCCGGAAGCGACCAATTTCCTCATTCAGGACCGGGCGAAGCGGGAGGCCGTGCTGGCGGACGAGGGCGCCGACGTCGGGGTTCAGGGCCTGCGCGCCCTGGCGAACGAGCTGGGCGTCTGGCTGCTGATCGGCTCCGCCATCGTCCGCTCGGGTCACGACGGCGACGATCGCGCCGCCAACCGCTCAATGCTGATCGACGACCGCGGCGAGCCGGTCGCGACCTATGACAAGCTGCACGTCTTCGACGTCGACCTGCCCACCGGCGAGCGCTGGCGCGAGAGCGCCGGCGTCCGCCCCGGCGAGCGGGCCGTGGTCGCCGACACCCCGTGGGGCCGACTCGGCCTGACCGTCTGCTACGACCTGCGCTTCCCGCAGCTGTTTCGGGCCCTGGCCAAGGCCGGCGCGTCGATGATCGCCGTGCCCGCCGCCTTCACCGTGCCGACGGGCGAGGCGCACTGGGAAACCCTGTTGCGGGCCCGCGCCATCGAGACCGGCTGTTTCGTTCTGGCGCCGGCCCAGGGCGGGACACATGAAGACGGCCGCCGCACCTGGGGCCATTCGACCGTGATCGGCCCCTGGGGAGAAGTGGTCGCGAAACTCGATGACGACGCGCCCGGCGTGCTGTTCGCCACCCTCGACCTGGACGCCGTCGCCCGCGCCCGCAACGCCGTGCCCCAACTGACCCACGACCGCGATTTCACCCTCCCCACGATCTTGGCGTCATGATCCGCTACGCCCTCCAGTGCGCGCACGACCACGGTTTCGAGGCCTGGTTCGGCGGCTCGGCCGACTATGACGACCAGGCGGCCCGGGGGCTGGTGGAATGCCCCTTCTGCGGCTCGACCGCCGTGACCAAACAGATCATGTCGCCCGCCGTCTCGGGCACGAAGACCCCCGCCGCGCCGGATCCCGCCCGGATGCGGACCATGATGATGCAGGCCGCCCGCGAGGTGCGCGCGCACGTCGAGCAGAATTTCGACTACGTCGGCGACGCCTTCGCCCGCGAGGCCCGCGACATCCACGAGGGCAAGGCCGAGAAGCGCGAGATCTACGGCGAAGCCACCCCCGCAGAGGTTAAGAAACTCAAGGACGACGGCGTGCCATGCGCCCCCCTGCCGACGCCGCCGCCCGCACCGGACAAGCTGAACTGATGGGCCTGACCTGGCGAGCGATGACGCCGGTCGATCTCGACGCCGTGGCCGCCATCGCCGTGATCGGCTTTCCCGACCATTTCGAGGGTCGCGACTGTTTCGAGAACCGGTTGGCGCTGAACCCGGCCGGCTGTTTCGTCCTCGCCGGGGGCGGTGGGTCGCCGCAGGGCTATCTGGTCGCCTATCCATGGACCGCCGCCGCCGCGCCGGCGCTGAACACCCTGATCGAAGCGATCCCGGCCGATGCGGCGGTCATGTATCTGCACGACCTCGCCCTGCATCCCGACGTTCAGGGACGGGGTTGGTCGCGCCCGGTTGTCGAGCAACTGGCGAAGGAGGCCCGGGCGGCGGGCTGGCCGACGCTGGCCCTGGTCGCGGTCAACGAGGCGGCGCCCTTCTGGGAAGGGCACGGCTTCGCCGTCGTCGACAGTCCGGCCATGAAAGCGAAGCTGGCGAGCTACGGGCCGGACGCCCGCTATATGGTCAGGAGCCTGACGGCGTAGTGGCGGGCGCGGCCTCGGCCGGCCAGCTGTGATCCGGCAGGGCAGAGCAGTCCGGCTGGCTGTCCGCGGGGGCGACGGCGCCGCCGGTGGCCAGGTAGACTCCCATCCACTGGCCGTGACTGGCGGCGTCCTCGATCGGCCAGTCCTGCTTGGCGGGCCAGCGGCGCACATTATTGTCCACCTGGCGATTGCCCGACGAGACCACGACCCGCGTCTCGGCGACCCGGTTCAGGTTGCGGCGCTCCCAGCGGATGCAGACGCCGACCACGCCGGGCTCTGACGGCGCAGCCGCGTGGGGCATTTCCTGCATCGGAGCGGTCATCAGCAGGCCGGCGAACATCAAGGCGATCATGGCGTTTCCCGTGGTCCGCCCGGGGATCAGTCCCGCGTGGCGATCATCATGTAGTTGATATCGGCGTCGGCGCTCTCGCGCCAGCGGTCGGTCAATGGATTGTACGCCAGACCGAAAGGTCCGGTCACGGCGACCGGCTCCTGCGACAGCATCAACCGGATTTCGTCGGGCTTCAGGAACTGGCGCCAGTCGTGCGTTCCCGCCGGCACCCAGCGCAGCACATATTCGGCCGCGATCTTGCCCAGGGCGAGGGCCTTCAGCGTCCGGTTCAGGGTCGCCACGATCATCATGCCGCCGGGCTTCACCCGCCGCGAACAGGCGCGGATGAAGGCCTCGGGGTCGGCCACGTGCTCGATCACCTCCAGCGTCAGGACCACGTCGAACGGTCCCGCGCCTTCGGCTTCCAGCTGTTCGACCGTCGCCGCCCGATAGGCGATGTCGAGCCCCTGCTCGGCGGCATGGGCCCGCGCCGTGCCGATGTTCTCGGCCGAGGCGTCGACGGCTGTCACGTCAAAGCCCAGCCGCCGCATCGGCTCGGCGATCAGGCCGCCGCCGCAGCCGATGTCGAGCAGGGTCAGTCCGGCGAAGGGCGAGCGGGTCTTCGGATCGCGTCCGAACCGGTCGGCCGCCCGGTCGCGCACGAAGGCCAGCCGGGCCGGATTGAATTTGTGCAGCGGCGCAAACGGACCCCGGGCGTCCCACCATTCGGCGGCCTGGGCCGAAAAGCGCGCCACGTCCGCGGGGTCGATCGACGGCCCGGCGGCGCCCCCGTCGAAATCCCCGCCGCTTTGGGGTTTGCGCGCCGATACCGTGCCGTTAGAAGCGACCATGGACCGAGGGATGAACCCCCGCGGGCCTCCTTGCAAGACGGAGCCATACGCCACGATGACGCGGCCAGACTCGACACGGCTGGTGATGAAGTTCGGCGGCACCTCGATGGGCGATCTCGAGCGCATCCGTCGCGCCGCACGAATCGTCGCCGCCGAGGCGAACGCGGGCCGCAAGATCGCCGTCGTCGTCTCGGCCATGGCCGGCAAGACCAATGAACTGGTCGCCTGGACCGACGGCGCAGGCCGCCCGGGCCCGGGCGTGGTTCTGTCGGACGACGAATACGACGTCGTCGTCGCCTCGGGCGAGCAGGTCACGGCGGGCTTGCTGGCCCTGAGCCTGCGCAACATGGGCCTGAACGCACGCAGCTGGATGGGCTGGCAGGTGCCGATCATCACCGACGAGGCCCATGGCCGCGCCCGCATCGACGAGGTGCCCGGCGACAAGCTCGGGGCGGCGGTCGACGGCGGCGAGATCGCCGTGGTCCCCGGCTTCCAGGGCGTCAGCCGCGACGGCCGCATCACCACCCTGGGCCGCGGCGGCTCGGACACATCGGCGGTGGCCATGGCGGCGGCGCTGGAGTGCGGCTGCGACATCTACACCGACGTGGACGGCGTCTACACCACCGACCCGCGAATCGAATCCCGCGCCCGCCGCCTCGAAAAAATCTCATACGAGGAGATGCTGGAGATGGCCTCGCTCGGGGCCAAGGTCCTTCAGACACGGTCGGTCGAACTGGCGATGGCCAAGCGGGTCCCGGTGCGCGTGCTGTCCAGCTTTATCGAACCCGACGCGAATGGCGTCATGCCCGAAAAGGGCGGAACCCTGATCTGCGACGAGGAGGAGATTGTGGAAAAGCGCATCGTGTCCGGTGTGACCATGAGCCGGGACGAGGCCCGCATCACCCTGCTGGGCCTGTCGGACCGGGTCGAGGCTCCGGCCGACGTCTTCACCCGGCTGGCCGAGGCCAACGTCAATGTGGACATGATCGTCCAGAGCCAGGCCCGCACGGAGGGGGCGGTCAACCTGACCTTCACCACCGGCCGCCGCGACGCCGCCCGCTCGGCCGAGCTGATGCGCGCCGCCCAGGCTGAGATCGGCTTCGAGGAGATCCGGGTCGACGAGGACGTGGCCAAGGTCTCGGTCGTCGGGGTCGGCATGCGCAGCCATGCCGGGGTGGCCCAGACCATGTTCCGGGCGCTGGCCGACAAGGGGGTCAAATTCCAGGCCATCTCGACATCCGAGATCAAGATCAGCGTATTGATAGACGCGGCCTACGCCGAGCTCGCGGTGCGGGCGCTTCATTCGGCCTACGGGCTCGAAGCGGTCTGAACCACGAAGGCTGGGGAATCGCATGCTGTACGCCGCCATCAAGGCGCTGATCTCCGGGCTGCTGGTCGGCCTTGTGTCTGAAACGGCCCGCCGCAACGCGGCGCTCGGGGCCCTGTTCGCCTCCCTCCCGCTGGTCTCCGTGCTGGGAATGATCTGGTTGTGGCGCGACACCCGCGATCCGGTCCGCCTCGCGGCTCATGCGCAGGCGACCTTCTGGTATGTCCTGCCGTCCCTGCCCATGTTTCTGCTCATCCCGGCCCTGCTGAGGCGGGGCGTGGGTTTCTGGCCGTCGCTTCTGGCCGGATGCGTGCTGACGGTAGTTCTGTATGGTGTAACCGTAGCCGTCGCGGCGCGCGTCGGCGTGAGACTGTAGGAGCGACGACGGCATGCCTGTGGGCGGATTGACGACGAGGGGGCCGCGCAACCTCCTTCGCCAGATCCGCGAGGCCATGGCCGGGGCGGCGCCGGCGCAGGATCGCCTCGACATGGTGGTGCGCACCATCGCCCAGTCGATGGTCGCCGAAGTCTGCTCCATCTATCTGCGCCGGGCGTCGGGCGAGCTTGAGCTGTTCGCCACCCAGGGCCTGAACCCCGAGGCCGTGCACAAGACCCGCCTGCGCCCCGGCGAGGGCCTGGTCGGCGAGGTCGCACGCGGCGCGGCGCCGATCAGCCTCTCGGACGCCCCGTCCCACCCCAGCTTCGCCTATCGTCCGGAAACCGGCGAAGATCCGTACCACGCCTTCCTCGGCGCCCCGCTCCTGCGCGGCGGCCGGGCCATCGGCGTGCTGGTCGTCCAGAACCGCTCCGAGCGGCGCTATGACGACGAGGAGGTCGAGGACATCCAGACCATCGCCATGGTCCTGGCCGAGACCGTGGCCTCGGGCGAACTGCTGGCCCAGGACGAGCTGCGCGACATCGAGGTGGCGCCGCACCGGCCCGAGCGCCTCAAGGGCCAGCGCTTCGCCGAGGGCCTGGCCTATGGCCACGTCATCCTGCACGAGGCCCCCCTGCCGCCCGAACGGCTGCTGGCCGACAACCAGCAGGTCGAGGAGATCCGCCTGCGCGAGGCCCTGATCGGGTTGAAGGCCAATATCGATTCCATCCTCGAGGGCGGCCAGGGCAAGCTGGCGGGCCAGTCGTTCGAGGTGCTGGAAACCTACCGCATGTTCGCCGACGACCGGGGCTGGAACCGGTCGCTCGAGGAGGCCGTGCGCACTGGCTTGACCGCCGAGGCGGCCGTCGACCGGGTCCGCAACGAGCACCGCGCCCGCTTCGCCAAGGCCCGCGACCCCTATATCAAGGAGCGGCTGCACGATTTCGAGGACCTGGCCAACCGGCTGCTGCGGGTGCTGGCGGGGGACAATCCCGGCCAGCGGGACCTGCCGGACGACGCCATTCTGGTGGCCCGCAACCTCGGCCCCGCCGACCTGCTGGAGTATCCCCGCCACAAGCTGAAGGGTCTGTTGCTCGAGGAGGGCTCGGCGGCCAGTCACGCCGCCATCGTCGCCCGGGCGCTGCAGATTCCCTGCGTCGGCCGGCTGATGGGGCTGCGCGACCGGTTGTCCGAGGGCGATCTGGTCATCGTCGACGGCGAGACGGGCGAGGCCTATCTGCGCCCGCGCCCCGACATGCTCGACGCGGTCCAGTCGCGCATGGCCGTGCGCAGCCAGCGCCAGGCCGAGTTCGAGGCCCTGCGCGACGTCCCCGCCGTTACCCTGGACAACCAGCGCATCACCCTGCTGACCAACGCCGGCCTCGCCGTCGATCTGGAGAACCTCGACGCCACCGGGGCCGAGGGCATCGGCCTGTTCCGCACCGAGTTCCAGTTCATGGTCTCCGAGGAATTGCCGCGGCTCGACAGCCAGACCGCCCTCTACAAGCTGGTGCTGGACACGGCCGGAGAGCGACCCGTCACCTTCCGCACCCTGGACATCGGCGGCGACAAGGTCCTGCCGTATCTGGAGACCGAGCGGGAGGAAAATCCCGCCCTGGGCCGCCGCGCCATCCGCCTGGGGCTGGACCGGCCCGGCCTGCTCCGTCTTCAGTTGCGCGCGCTCCTGACCGCCGCCGCCGGGCGCGAACTGCGGGTCATGTTTCCGATGATCGCCACGGTCGACGAGTTCCGCGCCGCCCGCGAATTGGTCGATGTCGAATGCGCCTGGGCGAAACGTCGGGGCCGCGCCCTGCCGGCCTTGCTGCGGGTCGGGGCGATGATCGAATGTCCCAGCCTGCTGTGGCACCTCGACGCCCTGCTGCCGCTGACAGACTTCGTCTCGGTCGGGACGAATGACCTGTTCCAGTACATGTTCGCCGCCGACCGCACGAACCCGCTGGTGTCCGACCGTTACGATCCAATGTCGCCGCCGGCGCTGCGGGCCCTGGCCGAGATCCAGAAGAAATGCGCCGACACCGGGACCCCGGTCTCGGTCTGCGGCGAGCTGGCGGGTCGGCCGCTGGAGGCCTTCGCCTTGCTGACGCTGGGCTTCACCCGCCTGTCGGCTCCGGCGGGCGGCGTCGGGCCGGTCAAGCGGATGGTGCTGTCGACCGATCTGGCGGCCGCGCGACGGGGCATGGCCAGTCTGCTCGGCTCGTCGTCGGGCTCGATCCGCGGCGAACTGGAATCCTTGGCCCGGAAGTTGAACGTCGTGATCTGACGCGTCCCGGCCCCGTGCGGCCGTGGATGCCTAACAAATCATTGATCGGTCGACTCAAATGAGTTATCCACAAGGCGAATTCGGCGGGTCTGCGGGGGCAGGCCCTGACTGTCATCCCGATATGATACAGGCCGCGAGTTCGAGTACGACGCGCGAGAGTAGCTCGACGTCGAGTGTGGGGTCAGGCGTCATGGCGCTGGATACAGGGAATGTCCCTGACGAGTTTCGGGCTCATCCCGACTGGAAGGACGTCGTGCCTTCCGTCACGGATGCACCGACTCTTGGCGATGGCCTGCGCCTTGCGCGCGAGCATTCCGGCCAGTCGTTGGCCCAGCTCTCGGCCACGACCCGGGTTCCGGTCCGATATCTGATCGCCCTCGAGCAGAACGACTTCTCGGTCCTGCCCAATCGCGTCTTCTCGATCGGCTATGTCCGTGCCTACGCTGGCGTCCTGGGCGTCGACGAGCAGCTGGCGGTCGAACGCTTCAAGCGCGAAAGCCCCGATCCCTCGGTGCCGCTGCAGGCGCCGGCCGGCGTCGCCTTCGAGGAAGTCCGCCGCTATTCGCCGCGCCTGATCGCCGCCGGCCTGGCCTTGATCGTCGCCGTCGTCGGCTGGAACGTCTTCCAGCGCGTCAGCCTGATGCGCGCGCCGCAGCCGTCCGACATCGCTTCTATTCCCGAAAGCTGGACCCTGGGCGCCGTGCCCGGCCAGGAGGGCTTCCTGCGCCTGTCCGCCCCGCGCCCCGCGCCGCCGGACCAGACCACGCCCGCTCTCTACGTCACGCCAGGACTCGAGGCCCAGCTGACCGGGATCGACCCGGCCTCGCCCGAGGGCCTCGCCGCCGCGATTGTCGACGCCGGCCCGGTGCAGAAGGCCTTCAACCCGCGCGGCCCCATCTACGGGGCCGCCGCCGACGCCTCCGCCGTCATCCTGCAGGCCCGCAAGGCCGCCGCCCTCGTGGTGCGCATGGCCGACGGTCGGGTGCTGTTCGCCCGCCAACTGGCGCCCGGAGAGGCCTGGCGCGCGCCGCTGGGCCTGATCGCCACGCTCGACGTGTCGGACCCGACCGCTTTCGATGTCTATCTGAACGGCGAACACGGCGGCGGCCTCGAAGCCGCCCTGACGCCGTTGTCGCAGTTGAACTCCCGCGCCCAGGCGATGGCCCGTCAGGCCGCCGCCGAGGTCGCCGTCCGCACCCAGGCTGTGGCCTCCCAGGCCGCCGCAGCGGCCCAGACCGGGGTCCAGGACCAGGCGGCGACGGTGCAGCAGGCGGTCCTGTCCTCGGTGGGCGGCTGATCGCGACGCTGCGTCGCCGTGGCCCTGCCATGATCGAAGGCCTATATGGACGGCGTCATGAGCGCTGATCACACTTCCGAACTTGGGCATATCCGTCCCTGGCGTCACATTGAGCGCCGCAAGAGCCGCCAGATCATGGTCGGGAACGTCCCGGTCGGCGGTGACGCGCCGATCACCGTCCAGTCGATGACCAACACCCCGACCACGGACGCGGCGGCGACGATCGACCAGATCCGCCGGCTGGAAGAGGCCGGCGCCGATATCGTTCGCGTCTCCTGTCCCGACGCGGACTCGACCGCCGCCTTCCGCACCATCGCCCGCGAGGTCAGGGTTCCGCTCGTCGCCGACATCCATTTTCACTACAAGCGCGGCATCGAGGCGGCCCAGGCGGGCGCCGCCTGCCTGCGCATCAATCCCGGCAACATCGGCTCGCCCGACCGCGTGCGCGAGGTCATCCAGGCCGCCAAGGACCACGGCTGCTCGATGCGCATCGGCGTCAACGCCGGCTCGCTCGAGCGCGAACTTCTGGAAAAATACGGCGAGCCCTGCCCCGAGGCCATGGTCGAGAGCGCCCTCAGCCACGCCCGCATCCTGCAGGACCACGACTTCCACGAATTCAAGATTTCGGTGAAGGCGTCCGACCCCTTCCTGACCGTCGCCGCCTACCAGCAGCTGGCCGACGCCATCGACTGCCCCCTGCACCTCGGCGTCACGGAGGCCGGGCCGCTGCGCTCGGGCACGATCAAATCCGCCATCGGCATGGGGAACATGTTGTGGGCCGGCATCGGCGACACCATCCGCGTCTCGCTGGCCGCCGATCCGGTGGAGGAGATCAAGGTCGGCTTCGACATCCTCAAGTCGCTGGGCCTGCGCCACCGGGGCGTCAACATCATCGCCTGCCCGTCCTGCGCGCGTCAGGGCTTCAACGTCATCGAGACCGTCGGAATCCTTGAGGAAAAGCTGGCCCATGTGACCACGCCGATGTCGCTGTCGATCATCGGCTGCGTCGTCAACGGCCCGGGCGAGGCTCTGTATACCGACGTCGGCTTCACCGGCGGCGGGGCCGGGTCGGGCATGGTCTATCTGAACGGCAAGATGGCCCACAAACAGCACAATGACGGCATGGTCGACGAGATCGTCC
>JBBRFV010000010.1:0-16568 GCA_038241335.1 Caulobacterales bacterium
GGCCAGAGCGAAACGGGCCAGTTCCCCTCCGGACGCGATCGCGTCCAGAGGCCCAAAGCCCGAGCCGGCGTTGGTGGCGATCTCGAAGCGGACGGTCTCGACGCCGGACGGGCCGCGGCGGCCGTCTGCGGTCGGCTCAAAGGCGACGCGGAACCGGGCGCGGTCCAGCTTGAGCGGCCCCAGTTCGCCCATGACCGATGCGGTCAGGCGGTCGGCGGCGGCCTCACGCGCGGAGCTCAGGAGCATCGCCGCCACGTCATAGGCCTCGCGCGCAGCCGTGGCGGCGCGTTCGGCGGCGGTGATCGCCTCGGCTCCATCCTCGATCAGCCGCAGTTGTTCGCGGAACCGGACCCGCAGGGTGGGCAGCAACTCGACCGTGGCGTTCAGCTTGCGCGCTGCGGCTCGCAGGGCGAACAGCCGTTCCTCGGCCTTGTCGAGCCGGCCCGGCTCGAAATCAAAAGCTGCGGCGGCGGAGTCGACGCAGGCGATCGCCTCTTCCGCCTCGACCAGCGTCCGGTCGATGGCCTCGGCGGCAGCGGTGAGTTTCTGCAGGACGGGATGATCGGCCTCGACGCCCGCCTGCCCGGCCCGCTGGCGGGCGTGCTCAACGGCGCGCAGGGCCGAGGCCAGTTTCTGGGACAGCTTGTCGCCGCCCAGAGACGATCTGGCGTCGGCGAGGTCGGCGATGGCCTTTTCGGCGGCGCCGAGGATGGCCCGTTCGCCGGCCAGTTCGGTCTCTTCCTCGGCGCGCGGGTCCAAGGCGTCGAGATCGGCGAGATTGAGCGCCAGTTCTTCGGCGCGCGAGGCGGCGTCGGCGGCGGCTGCCTTGAGGTCGGCGACCGCCCGCTCGGCCGACTTGACGCGGTCGGCGGCGCCGGCGGTTCCGGCCAGCTGGGGCTGCAGGCCGCCATAGTTGTCGAGCAGGCCTCGGTGGGTCTTCCAGTCCAGCAGCCCGACGGTCTCATGCTGGCCGTGGACCTCGACCAAGGCCTGGCCGATCTCGCGAAGGGCCGCGACTCCGGCCGGCTGGTCATTGATGAAGGCGCGGCTGCGGCCGTCGGCGGCGACGGTGCGGCGAAGAATCAGTTCTTCGCCCGGAGAGACCTCAAAGCCGCGCGCGGCGATCAGGGCCATCAGGTCAGGATCGTCGGGGGCTGTGAAGACGGCGCTGGCCGAGGCCTGTCTGGCTCCGGCCCGGACCAGACCCGCGTCGCCGCGCGCGCCCAGCGCCAAACCGAGGGCGTCGAGAATGATCGACTTGCCCGCGCCCGTCTCGCCGGTCAGCACGGTCAGACCGTCCTCGAGCTCGAGATCGAGGGCGTCGACCAGCACGATGTCGCGGATCGAAAGCGCGGTCAGCATGGGACGACTGTCATGCGGGTCTGATTCGCCATGAGGAACAGTCTAGACGCCGCGGCGCGACTTGAAGCCTTGGCGATGACGGATAGATGCGTCAGACGCGGACGTAGTCAGCCCGGGATCATCCGCTGCAGCCAGTTCTCGTGATGCGGCGTGGTCGGTTCGACGCCGGGCTGGCGACCTTCCTGGGTCAACAGGGCGTAGGCTTCGGCATACCAGGGGCTGCCCGGATAGTTGAAACCCAGCACGGCCCCGTTGCGGGTCGCCTCGTCCTTCAGACCGAGAATCAGATTGACCTCGACCAGGCGGTAGAGGGCCTCCGGCGTGTGCGAGGTGCGCTGGAAGGCGGGATTGTCGATCACCGCCTTGTAGCGGTTGATCGCCGCGAGCGGCTGGCCGGCGCGCTGGTAGTAGCGGCCGATGGCCATTTCCTTGCCGGCCAGCTGGTCGTTGACCATGTCGATCTTGACCGTGGCGTCGGTGGCGTAGGAGGTGCCGGGATAGCGGCGCGTGACGTCGCGCAGGCCGTCGAGAGCCTTCTGGGCGAAGGCCTGGTCGCGGCCCACGTCGGTGATCTGTTCGAAATTGCACAGCGCCTTCATGTAGAAGGCGTAGGGCGCGCTCGGATTGCCGGGGAACAGGGCGATGAAGCGATCCGAGGCGGCGATCGCCTCGTCATAATTGCCCGCCTCGTACAAGGCGTAGATCTGCATCAGGATCGAGCGACGCGACCATTCCGAATAAGGATGCTGGCGCTCGACTTCCTGGAAATAGTCAACGGCGTCGGCCCAGCGGTGGCTCTGGAGGCGCGCATAGCCGGTGTTGTAGAGCGCCTCGACCGGGCGTTCCTCATAGGCCAGCTTGGGGCGGTTCTTGCCGCCGGCGCAGGCCGTGAGCGCCAAGGCCGAAACGGCGGCCGCGGCCAGGATAAGGCCGGTACGGAACTTCGAAGCAGGCAAGAACGACCTCATGACAAGCCGACGCGGACGGGCGCCCGTGCGGCGCCCCCGGAAGGTGACGCGTTCTCTACACCAGCGGCCCGATCGCGCCAATCCGCGTTCCATCGGCGAAAAGCCGTCGGGACGCCTTGTGGCGGGGCCAACCCCTGATATGAAGCGCGCCAGCGCGACTGAGACATTCTCAGCCGCGTGATGACGGCGAAAGGATGACCGGCCATGAAGCTGCTATCCGGCAACTCCAACCGGACTCTGTCCCAGGCGATAGCCGACCACCTCGACATGCCCCTGACCAAGGCCCAGGTGAAACGGTTCGCGGACAACGAGGTCTTCGCCGTCATCGAGGAAAACGTCCGCGGCGAGGACGTCTTCGTCATCCAGTCGACCAGCTATCCCGCGAACGACAACCTGATGGAGCTGCTGATCATGACCGACGCCCTGGTCCGGGCCTCGGCCAGGCGGATCACGGCGGTCATGCCCTATTTCGGCTATGCCCGACAGGACCGGAAGACCGGCGGCCGCACCCCGATCTCGGCCAAGCTGGTGGCGAACATGATCACGCGCGCCGGCGCCCACCGGGTCCTGACAATGGATCTGCACGCCGGGCAGATCCAGGGCTTCTTCGACATCCCCACGGACAACCTGCTGGCCACGCCGGTGCTGGCCCAGGACATCCGTGACCACTATCCGCGCGGCGGCGACCTGATGATCGTGTCACCCGACGTCGGCGGCGTGGTGCGGGCCCGCTCCCTGGCCAAGCGGCTGGATGCGGACCTTGCTATCGTCGACAAACGCCGTCCCCGGGCCGGCGAGAGCGAGGTGATGAACATCATCGGCGACGTTTCGGGCCGCCGCTGCATCCTGTTCGACGACATCGTCGACTCCGGCGGCACCTTAGTGAACGCAGCCAAGGCCTTGATCGACCGTGGCGCAATCGAGGTCTCGGCCTACATCAGCCACGGCGTCCTGTCGGGTCCGGCCGTCCAGCGAGTGTCCGATGGCCCCCTCAAGGAACTGGTGATCACGGACTCCATCGAACAGCCGCACGAAGTTTTGAACTGCCCGAAAATCCGAAGAGTTTCAGTAGCGCCGCTGATCGGTGAAGCTATCCGACGGATCGCCAACGAGGAATCGGTGTCCAAGCTGTTCGATTAACCGTCGGAAAACGCTTCACGCCGCTGTATAAGCCCCTCGAAGTTCCGGCGCCCCGGATCGGCGTCGCGCGTTCTCGTGGGGAAATGAATGTCTGAGGCTCTTCTGCGTCGCGGCCCGTCACTGGCCGTCATCGCCGCCGTCGCCGTCCTGGCCAGTTGCACAACGCCGGAGCCCGCGCCCGTCGCGGCCCCTCCGCCCGCGCCGGCGCCGGCGCCGGCGCTCAGTCTCAACGAGGGCGTGGCACAGGCGGCCTCGATCTACGTCTCGTTCATGCGCGACGTCGGCACCATCCCCCCCGGAGGTTTCCCCACCGCGGAGTCCATCCAGGCCGCGCTGCGCAAGGGAGCTTCCTACGAACCGGCCCAGCTATCGCGCGGCATGATCGCCTACGGGGCCATCCTGGCCCTGCAGTCGCCGGAATACGTCCAGGGCGTGCGCACCTTCGCCGTCGATCCCGCCCAGCGCCAGCAAGTCATCTCCCGCATCCTCGCCGACCCGGCCTATGCTGCCACCCTGCCCGGCGCTGACGCCGCCGCCGGTCTGATCGTCGAGGCCATCGGCAAGGATTCGGCCGCCATGCTGATCATCGCCGATGGGGTGGAAGGCGACGCCTATACCATCCAGGAGCGCAACGACCCTCGCCGCCGCTGGGCCACCGTGCACATCGCCAACCGCGAGGATCGACTGGCTGGAGCCAAGGTGCTGTCGGCCAATCAGATGCTGCCATCGGCCGAGGAATCGGCCCGGCTGTTCGCCGCCGCCAACACCGGATCGGGCCTGTCGCTGGCTCCGGCCCGCTCGGGTGCGCCCTACACTCCGGCCGTGGTCCACTCGCTGGCCATCGCCGCCCTGGCCGCCCTCGGCGCCGGCGGCGAGGAGCAGCGCGCTAACACCGAAGCCCTGGCCGTGGAGCAGAACAGCGAGTTCTGCCTCAACATGTCCAAGCTGATGCTGTTCCAGTGTCTGGCCGCCTCGCGGCCCAGTTACGAGGACATGTTCTGCGTCGGGCGCCATATCGCCCGCGACCTGTCGACCTGCACCGCCCAGAACATCACCGTCGCGCCCTTGGCGCCGGAAACGGCGGTGGCGGGCGGCGCGCCGGAACAGACCCCGGTCCAGAGCGCTGTGGCGGCCGATGCTGCGGCGGCCTCGACCTCGGCGACGGCGGCCCTGAACAGCAGCCGCTAAGGCAACGACGCGCGGACGGTTGCGCCTTCCAGCGCTTCCGTGTATTGACCCGCGCTCCTGAATTCGAGGGTCCTGGCGACCCCGCCGCGCGTTGCTTTAGGCGCGCGGCGTTTGTGTTATTGAGGCGAGCCCGATGGCCGAGATCATCCTGAACGTCGACGTCCGTGACGGCGTCGGCACCGGCGGCGCCCGCGCCGCGCGCCGCGCCGGCATGGTGCCCGGCATCCTTTACGGCGGCGGCAAGGCCCCCGTCGCCATCTCGGTCAACGAGAAGGACTTCCGCAAGAACCTGTACACCGGCAAGCTGCTGGGCCACCTGGTGACGCTGAAGTATGGCGATGAGAGCCAACCCGTCATCGCCCGCGACGTGCAGTTCGACCCGGTCAGCGACCGCCCGCTGCACTTCGACCTCATGCGCGTCAGCGAGAAGCAGACGATCAAGATCGAAATCCAGGTCCACTTCATCAACGAAGACCAGTGCGAAGCCTTCCGTCAGGGCGGCTCGCTGGAAGTGGTTCGCCACTCCGTCGAGGTAAAGGTCCGCGCTGACCACATCCCGGAAGACCTGATCGTCGACCTGGCCGGCCACAAGATGGGCGACACCATCCGCTGGTCCGACCTGAAGGGCACCGACGACGTCGAGCCGACCATCACCGACCGTGATTTCGTGATCGCCTCGATCAAGACCTCTTCGGCCGCCATCTCGGCCGCCGCGGACGAGGCCCACGACGCCGAAGTCGCCGCTGAGGCCGAAGCCGAAGCCGCCGCAGAGGTTCCCGCCAGCGAACAGGCTGACGGTGAAGACGCCGCCGTCGAGGGCGAATCGTCGGAAGGCTGATCGCCCATCGATCGACTGTTTTGCGAAGCGGCCCCTTCCGGTTACGGATGGGGCCGTTTCCTTGTTCGGACCCTGCGCCATGATCATCATCGCCGGCCTGGGCAACCCGGGCCCCAAATACCAGGGCAACCGCCACAACATCGGCTTCATGGCTGCGGACGAGATCGCGCGGCGCTGGTCGTTCGGGCCGGAGCGAGCCAAATTCCAGTCAGTTATCCGCGAGGGCGACGTCCCGACCGCCGTCGGGCCGGTCAAGGTCCTGCTGATGAAGCCCCAGACCTATATGAACGAGAGCGGCCGGGCCGTCGGCGAGACGGCGCGCTTCTACAAGGTCACGCCGGGCGAGGTGATCGTCTTCCATGACGAGATCGACCTGGCGCCTGGCCGTTTTCGCGTAAAGACCGGCGGCGGGGCGGCGGGCCAGAACGGCGTGCGTTCAATGATCAGCCACCTGGGTCCCGACTTCCGCCGCGCCCGCATGGGCGTGGGCCACCCCGGCGAGAGTCATCTGGTGATGCCGCACGTTCTCGGCGACTTCCACAAGGCTGACCAGCCCTGGCTGCAGCCCATGCTGCAGGCCGTCGCCGACGCCCTGCCCTTCGCCCTCGCCGGCGACGACGAGCGGTACCAGGCGGAGGTCCTGCGCCTGGCTCCCGCGCCGAAATTCAGCCCGCGGCAGCAGGCCCGCGGCGAAGGCTGAAGCGCGCGACAGCCCGTCGCTTGCCGCGTCCAGGGCCTCGGCCTAAACCGCGCCGACCCCTGTGGAGATCGACCATGCTGACCCGGATGCTGACCCTCGTTGCCGTTCTGCCCCTGCTGGCGGCCTGCCAGCCGGACCGGGCCCGGCCCGAGAGCGACGCGTCCACGCCGACCGTCGGCCTGACCGCGCCCTGGTGCCGCCCCACGCCGAACGGAGCGCAGGCCGGCGCCTGCTATCTCACGCTGTCGTCGCAAGGCCGGGACGACCGGCTGGTCGGCGTCAGTTCGCCGGCCGCCGGCATGGTGATGATCCACCGGATGGCGACCGAAGGCGGGGTCATGAGCATGGGCGAGATGGAGGGCGGCCTGCCCCTGCCAGCCGGCGCCACGGTCGTTCTGGCTCCAAGCGGCACGCACCTGATGCTCACCCGTCTTAAAGGGCCGCTGGTGCGCGGCGCGACGGTTCCGCTGACGCTGGATTTCGAGGTCGCGCCCGATGTGACCATCGAGGCTCGTGTGCGACCGCCGGCGAACTGAAGGCGCGAACCTGACAAACCCGGCGCGACCCGCTAAAGGCACGCGCTCACCTAGGAAATTCCCGAGCCCATGGCCCTGAAAGTCGCGATCGTCGGCCTGCCCAATGTCGGCAAGTCCACCCTGTTCAACGCCCTGACCAAGACGGCGGCGGCCCAGGCCGCCAACTATCCGTTCTGCACCATCGAGCCCAACACGGGCGACGTGGCCGTGCCTGAGCCCCGGCTCGAGGTGCTCGCCTCGATCGTCGGGTCGAAGGAGATCATCCCTTCGCGCATCACCTTCGTCGACATCGCCGGCCTGGTGCGCGGCGCTTCGAAAGGTGAGGGTCTGGGCAATCAGTTCCTCGCCAATATCCGCGACTGCGACGCCGTGGCCTTCGTGGCCCGCTGCTTCATCGACGACGACATCACCCACGTTGAGAACCGCATCGACCCGATCTCGGACCTCGAGATCATCGAGACCGAACTGATGCTGGCCGATCTCGAAAGCCTCGAGAAGCGGGTGGTCAACGTCGAGAAGAAGGCCAAGGGCGGCGACAAGGACGCCCAGACGACCCTGCGCCTGATCAATCTGGCCCTGACCCCGCTGCGCGCCGGCAAGCCCGCTCGCGTGGTCGAGGTGTCGAAGGAGGACGAGAAGGCCTGGCACATGCTGCAGCTGCTGACCTCCCTTCCCGCCCTCTACGTCTCCAACGTCGACGAGGACTCGGCCGACAAGGGCAACGCCCTGTCCGACCTGGTGGACCAACGCGCCGCCCTCGACAACGCCAAGGCCGTGGTCATCTCGGCCAAGATCGATTCCGAACTGGCCGTGCTGGACCCCGCCGAACAGGCCGAATTCCTCGAAAGCCTGGGTCTGGCCGAGCCGGGCCTGAACCGCCTGATCCGCGAGGCCTACGCGCTGTTGGGCCTGCAGTCCTACTTCACCGTCGGCCCCAAGGAAGCGCGCGCCTGGACGATCCACATCGGCGACACTGCGCCGCAGGCCGCCGGGGTGATTCACACGGACTTCGAGAAGGGGTTCATTCGCGCCGAGACCATCGCCTACGATGACTTCGTCGCACTCAACGGCGAGGCCAAGGCGCGCGAGGCCGGCAAGCTGCGCGCCGAGGGCAAGGCCTATGTCGTCAAGGACGGCGACGTGATGAACTTCCTGTTCAACTAGGGCTTGGTCGGCGACAGCGACGGGGCCTGGGCGGTCACGTCAGTCGGGCGCACGCACCGGGTCAGCGCCAGGATGACGCCGTGCCGGCTGAGCCAGGTCAGGCGCATGGTCGAACCGTCCACCTCCATCCGCACCTGCTCCTGGCTGGTCACGCCTTTCGCCTGGCAGGCCAGGGCGGCGTCATAGCCGTCTTCGATCTGGTCGATGCGGACAATGGTGCAGCTGTTCTCATAGCCTTCGAACCGGGTCGTGGTGATCTCGACCGGCTGCTGCTCGCCGGTCGTGTTCGGGCACCACGACGCGTCGGCGGCCCACAGGCCCATGAAGTTCGACGGTCCCGCCCCCGGCATGATGGACCCGACACCGGGCGGTCCCACGGGTGTCGGCGCTGCGGTCGCCGCAGTCGCTTTCACCGGCTCCGCGGGCTCGGTCGGCGGATTGACCCCGGACTGGCCACAGGCGGCGAGCAGGGTCAGGAGCGGCAGAACGGCGAAACGGGTCATCCCCTCATAACGCCGGAATGGTCCGGTTCGCTCCCCGAGCCGACCCGGAGCGGCAAGGCGACAAAGCGCGCCGGTCAGGCGGCGGCCACGGCCTCGATCTCGACCAGCCAAGCCTCGTCGAAGATGCCGGTGACGATCACCGTCAGGGCGGGCTGGCGGCCGGCGAGACGGGCGATCCGCACCTCGCGGTTCTCGAGCGCGTGGGCCCTGTCCGACAGGAAGGTCGTCACCTTGACCAGATTGTCCAGCGTCATGCCGGCGGCCGCCAGCTGGGTTTCAACATTGGTCCAGACCTGATCGCACTGACCGCGAAAATCGGCAGCCAGGGAGCCGTCGGGAGCGACCGGAATCTGGCCTGACAGGTGCAACCAGCGGGTCGCACCGGTCGTCTCCACGGCCTGGGGATACGACCCTTGGACGGGCGGCGAGCCGTCTCCGGTCAGGGGCCTTATCGACAGGGTCATCGGCGCGCGGCGTCGCTGGCCGCGCGGACAGCGCGGAACTCAGCGGTCGGCTTCCACTGCGGCCACTCGCGCGTGTTGGCGACCTCTTCGCCCAGCCGGTACAGCAGGTCGAGGTTCTGGATGGCGGCGGTGAAGTCGTAGTCGGGCCGCCATTCGTCGTTGAGGTTGTGATAGTAGGTGGCCATCTGGGCTTCGTAATAGGGCTTGCCCACCGCGACGCCGCCCTCGTTGAAATCCGTCCCGGTCCACGGCATCAGGGCCGGCACCCCGCCCACCGCGAAGTTGAAGTGGTCCGAGCGGTAGTAGAAGCCCTCCTCAGGATAGCCGTCACCGGTCACCACGCGGTGGCCCTGCGCGTCCGCCAGGCGGCCCAGGTCGTCTTCCAGCGACGACTTGCCCGGGCCGAAAATGGCCACGTTGCGGGTCGCCGGGGTGAAGGGCAGCATGTCGATGTTGATGTCGGCGGCGGTCTTCTCCAGCGGATAGACCGGGTTGGCGGCGTACCATTCCGAGCCCAGAAGGCCCTGTTCCTCGGCCGTCACGTGCAGGAAGACGACGGTGCGTTCCGGCGGCGGGCCGGCCTTGAAGGCGCGGGCCATCTCCATGATGCCCGAGGTGCCCGAGGCGTTGTCCCACGCGCCGTTGAAGATTCTGTCGCCCGTGGCGTCGGGCTGCGCAGCCGTGCCGACGTGATCCCAGTGGGCCGAATAGACTAGGTATTCGTCCGGGTGGGTCGTGCCGGGGATCTTGGCCAGCAGGTTGTGCGAATGGATGACCTGCGGCGTCTCGGAGATGTCGACGCCGAGCCGCAGGCCCGAGTCGTGGGCCCGGAACGAACCGCCCTGTTTGGCCATCGCCACCAGGGCCGTCATGTCGCCCCCCATGGACGTCGCCATGGCCTCGGCCACGGTCATGTTGATCGAGCCGGTGAAACGCGGCGCATGACCGTTCTGGATGGTCATGCGCGGGCGGCCCGAGCGACGGCCGGCGCCCAGCCAGCGGGGTTCGGTCGCCCCCGCCTCGTTGAGGGTGATCACGCCCACGGCGCCGCGCTTCAGCGCCTCGGCCTCCTTGTGGGTCGTCGAACCGTAGAAATTGGGGTCCTCGCCGAAGGCCGTCGGCTGGCCGCCGAGGATCAGGACCACCTTGCCGGTCAGGTCGATGTCGCCGTAGTCGTCCCAGTGCCGTTCGGGCGCCACGATGCCATAGCCGGCGAAGACCAGCGGGGCGCCGTCGATCCTGACCTGGCCGTCGCCGGTCATGCCGCGCAGGTTGATGTCGGACGCGGCGACCAACAGATGGCTGAGGCCGTCCCGGTCGGTCCAGCTGGCGGTCGGCGGGCGGGCCGGGGTGAAGCGGACGAGCTCGACGTCCTGGCGCCACTGGCCGTTCGGGCCGCCGGGCTGCAGGCCCATGGCCTCATACTGACTCTGCAGGTAGTCGAGGACCATCTCTTCCTGGGGCGAACCCGGGAAACGGCCCGCCATGTCATCGTCGGACAGGACCTTGATGTGATCCGACAGGCGCTGGGCCGAAAAGTCCTGCGCCACCGCAGAACCGGACGCGAGCAGAACGACCGCGACGGCGACGCCGCTCATCATCCGACGAAACATGGAACTCTCCCCGACCTGTTTTTGGTTGGGCGTAATCTAGGGCGGTCCCGCGGGACCGCCCCTTACATTTTTGTCATGCTCAGCGGCGGACGGCGTCGCTGGCGGCCCGCACCGGGCCGAACTCCGAGCCCGGTTTCCAGGCTGGCCAGTCGCGGCTGTTGGCCAGGTCGCGGCCGACCTCGTAGACGACCCGCAGATCCTCGACCTGGCCGCTCAGATCCCAATCGGGCGACCATTCGTCGTCAGCCTGGTGATAACGGTGCACGCCATAATCGTCGCGGGCCGCCGCGCGGGCCGCCGTCGGCTCATCGCGGAAGTCGCCCCCGCCCTCGGCGTAGGCCATCGGCACGCCGCGCTTGGCCAGCGGGAAGTGGTCGCTGCGGAAATAGCTGCCGGCGGCGGGATTCTCGTCCGGGGTGATGGTGCGGCCCTGTCGTTGGGCGGCGGCGGTGAGCCGTTCGTCCAGGTTCGACTGGCCGAAACCGATGACGCCCAGATGGGCGACCCGACCGTAGACGTTCATGGCGTCCATGTTGAAACCGGCGACAGTCTTCTCGAGCGGATAGACGGGGTTGGCGGCGTAGAACTCCGATCCCAGCAGGCCGCTTTCCTCGGCGGTGAAGCTGATCATGACGATCGAGCGCTGGGGCCGCGGCCCCGCGCCATAGACCCGCGCCATTTCGAGCAAGCCCGAGGTGCCCGTGGCGTTGTCGACCGCGCCGTTGAAGATGCGGTCGCCGTTGGCGTCCGGCTCGCCCATGCCCAGGTGATCCCAGTGGGCGCTGTACAGGATGGTTTCGTCCGGATGCGTCGTGCCCGGCAGGCGGGCGATGACGTTGTGGGTCACGGTCCGGCTGGTCGCCACGTCGAAGCGGGCGTCCAGCGTCGCGCCGGTCAGGGCCACCGGCTGGAAGTCGCGCCTCCGGGCCTGGGCCTTCAGCGCGTCGAAATCGAGACCGGCGTGCTGGAACAGCTGCACCGCGACGTCGCGCTGGATCCAGCTCTCCATTGGCACGCGCTCGGCCGAGGGGTTCTGGCGCACGATGTCGAACTGCGGCCCCGACCAGCTGTTGGTCACCGTGGCCCAGCCGTAGGAGGCGGGGCCGGTCTCGTGAACGATGATGACGCCGGCGGCGCCCTGGCGGGCGGCCTCCTCGTATTTGTACGTCCAGCGGCCGTAGTAGGTCATGGCGCGGCCGTTGAAGGTGTTCAGCGCCGGCTCCTCGAAGTCGGCGTCATTGACCAGCACGACCAGGATCTTGCCGTGCATGTCCTGGCCCTTGAAGTCGTCCCACTGACGCTCCGGGGCCTTGATGCCGTAGCCGACGAAGACCAGCGGCGCGTGGGCCAGATCGACGTGGTCGCCCGGCAGCCGGGTCGAGATCACGGCCTCCTGCCCCTGATGCAGCGGCTGAACCCAGTCGCCTACCTTGAGCCGGGCCTGGACGCCGGAGACCGCGAAGCGGTTCAGGGTGACCTCCTGCGTCCACGCCCCGTTCGGGCCGCCGGGCTGGAAGCCGGCTGCGGCGTATTGCTCGCTCAGATACTGGATGACCTTGTCCTCGGCCGGGGTGCCGATGCCGCGGCCCTGGAAGCTGTCGTCGGACAGCACCCGGACGTGTTCCGACAGGCGCGCCGCATCGAAGGTCGCGGCCCCCGAGGCCGGAGGCGCGGAGGCGCCGGGCATTGTTGCGCAGGACGCAAGAAGGACGCCGGCGACGAGCGCGGCGGCGGAAACGGACAGACGCATGGGAAGACAACCCCTCAGCCGATGAACAGACCCGGGCGGACCCTAGGACGGCCTCCCACGTCTGTCGATGCGGTCAGGGCTGGATCGCGCCCGCCGCCGGCCAGTCGGTGTCGCCGCGCCGGGTCAGGGTCATCTCGAACGAACGGCGGGGGGGCTGGCCCTCCATCACGAAGTCGCCGACCTCATGATAGGTCGTCGCGGTGATATCCGCGGTGTAGCGCATCACGCCCGGTCCGGCGGGGACCTCCCAGACGTAGCCGTTGTCGGTCAGGGTGAAGGGGAAGGTGCCGGAATAGCCTTGGGCGTAGGAGCGGAACTCGTATTTGTCGGTCTGGACGTTCCACGACACCACGGCCATGGCGTTGAAGCCGGTCGATCCGTCCGGCATGTAGCCCCGTCCCTCGACGACCAGGATGTCGCCGCCCAGCAGCGGGCCGATGCGCTCGGTCTGGGTCACCGCGTAGCGGCTGCCGTCGCGGTTCACACCGCTGGCCGGGCCGACCCAGACGCCCTGCATGAAGGCCAGCTTGCTCATGGCTTCCGCCGACGGGTCTTGGGCGTCCTGGGCGAAAGCCGACGTGGCGGCGAACAGGCTTGCGGCGACGAGCGCCAGAATCGTGTGTTTCATCGTGACCTCCCTCGATTTCACTTTGCTTTATAAAGTGATTGACCGATGGGATCAAGACGCACGAAAAACCCGCCGGAGCGCGGGCTCCGGCGGGCTGGTCGGTTCGTCGAGGAAGGGAGCCCTAGTGGGCCACGCCCTTCCAGATGCGGCGGTAGCTTATGTAGGTCAGGCCCGCGAACAGCAGCAGGAAGATCATCACCCCGATGCCGTTCTGCTTGCGTTGAACGGCGTGGATGTCCGAAGCCCAGGCGATGTAGGTCGCCACGTCCTTGGCCATCTGGTCGACCGAGGCGACGGTTCCGTCGTCGTAGGTGACCTGGCCGGCCTGGATCAGCGGCGGCGGCATGGCGATGAAGCTGCCCGGAAGCGTCTCGTGGCCGGGGGCCATGAACGGCGTCAGATTGCCCGGCATATACATGTTGTAGTGCTGGGTCGCCGTGATCTTCAGCCCCGCCGGCGGCTCGCGATAGCCGGTCAGGATCGAGTAGATGTAGTTGGCGCCGCCATGACGGGCGCGGGCCATGACCGACAGGTCGGGCGGCGCGGCGCCGCCGTTCGAGGCGGCCGCGGCCGTCGAGTTCGGATAGGGCGCCGGGAATGGATCGGCCGGCACGCCGTCGCGCATGACCGCCTCGCCGGTCTCGGTGTCGATGTCCGCGACCTGGGCTTCCTTGGCCAGCGCCTTGACCCAGCGATTCTCGGCCGGGCTCTTCTGGTGCGGATCGTAGAAGGGACCGCCCTCTTCCGCGAGGGTGCGGAAATGCATCAGGTTCATGCTGTTACAGGACGAGCAGACCTCGTGATAGACCTTGTAGCCTCGCTGCAGCTGGCCCTGGTCGAAGGTTCCGAACGGCCCCTCGAACGTGAAGCCCCCGTCGCGCAGGTGGTGGCCGCCCTCGGCCAGCGCCGGGCCGGCGGCGAGGGACAGGCCCGCGACGGCGGCGAGAACGGCGAAGGTCGTCTTCATGGCGGGTATCTTGTTGAGGAAGGTCATCGCGCTCAGCCCTTCTTCTCGGCCTGGGCCGGGACGGCGACCGTCATGGCGTCGCCGCCGGACAGCACGGGCTCCGCAATCGACAGCGGGACCGGCAACGGCTTCTCCCACATCGGCACGAGGAACAGCAGGCCGAAGAAGGCGAAATAGTAGAGCGTCAGCACGCGCGTCAGCCACAGATAGCTGTTCAAGTCGCCGTCGGCGACGTTGAACGTCTTGAAGTCGCCGATGACCGGCGCGTCCGGCAGCTGCCCGCCGCACCAGCCGAGGCCCATTCCCACCAGCACGAAGATGATGAAGAAGGTCCGCATCGTCGGGCGGTAGCGCATCGAGCGCACGCTCGACCGGTCGATCCAGGGCAGGATGAACAGCACGCCGATGGAGCCGAACATCGCCACTACGCCGCCGAACTTGTCGGGGATGGCGCGCAGGATCGCGTAGAAGGGCAGCATGTACCACTCGGGCACGATGTGCGCCGGCGTCTGCAGCGGGTTGGCGGGAATGTTGTTGTCCGCGTGACCCAGGCCTTCCGGATTGAAGAAGACGAAATAGGCGAACAGGATCAGGAACAGGATGATGGCGAAGCCGTCCTTGACCGTGAAATACGGGTGGAACGGGACCATGTCCTTCTTCTCCCGATCCTTCGGGATCAGGATGCCGACCGGGTTGTTCTGACCCGCGGCGTGCAGGGCCCACAGGTGCAGCACTACGCAGCCCATGATCACGAACGGCAGCAGATAGTGCAGTGAGAAGAAGCGGTTCAGCGTGGCGTTGTCGATCGCCGGACCGCCGCGCAGCCAGATCAGGATCGGTTCGCCGACGACCGGGATGGCCCCGATCAGATTGGTGATGACCTCGGCGCCCCAGTAGGACATCTGGCCCCACGGCAGGACGTAGCCGAGGAAGGCGGTGGCGATCATCAGGAAGAAGATCAGGCAGCCGATGATCCAGATCATCTCGCGCGGCGCCTTGTACGAGCCGTAGTAGAGGCCCCGCAGCATGTGCAGGTAGACCGCGATGAAGAACATCGAGGCCCCGTTCGAGTGGACGTAGCGGATGACGTCGCCGCCGTTCACGTCACGCATGATGCGCTCGACCGAAGCGAAGGCCAGCTCGGTGTTCGGCGTGTAGTGCATCGCCAGCACGATGCCGGTGGCGATCTGCACCATCAGGCACAGGGCCAGGATGCCGCCGAAGGTCCACCAGTAATTCAGATTCCTGGGGGTCGGCAGCGACATGTAGTCGGCGCCGAAGCGGATGATCGGAAGTCGGCTGTCCAGCCACTTCTCGATGCCGGTCCTGGGGACGTAGGTGGATTCGTGATCGCTCATGTCGTGGCTCGCCCTCAGCCGATCTTGATGCGGGTGTCGGAGAGGTAGGCGTACTCCGGCACGACGAGGTTTTTCGGCGCCGGACCCTTACGGATGCGGCCCGAGGTGTCGTAGGTCGACCCGTGGCACGGGCAGAACCAGCCGCCGTACTCGCCGGCGGCGAAGGTGGGGATGCAGCCCAGGTGGGTGCAATTGCCCAGCAGCACCAGATATTGCTGGTGGCCCGCCTTGACCCGCTCCGAGTCAGGCTGGGGGTCCTTCAGGGCGGACATCGGGGCGGAGACCGCTTCCTGGATCTCCTTGGCCGTGCGGTAACGCACGAACACCGGCTTGCCCTGCCATTTGATGACGACCTGCTGGCCTTCCTGGACCTTGGACATATCGAACTCGATCGACGCCAAGGCCAGGGTGTCCGCGGACGGATTCATCTGGTTGATCAACGGCCAGGCGACCATCACGCCGGCGCCCACAGCCGCGGCGCCCGCCGCGATGTGGATGAAATCTCTGCGGTTGGGATCCTGGTTGTGAGGATCGCCCTGGTCTTCAGCCACCGATTCGTCTCCTGAGCGGTTACGGGGCGCCCGCGGGCGCGCCGTTGCAGCGCTGTCGTTCTCTAGCGAAATCCCGGATAGCCTGCCCGGCCCGTCTTTGCGGCGCATCGCCGCAAGGCGCGGCCGCCTCCCTTGAGAAGCGGTCGCAATTCGAGCCGCGACAAGCCCCCGGGCCGCGCGTATCAGGGCCTTAGAATGCGTCTCGCCCTTTTTCAACCGGCCATTCCGCAGAACGTCGGCGCCTGCATCCGTCTGAGCGCCTGTTTCGGCGTCGGATTGCATGTGATCGAGCCCACGGGATTCCGCTTCGACGACCGCGCCATGAAGCGCGCGGCGCTGGACTACGGGCCCCTGGGCCACATGACGCGCCATGCCGGCTGGGACGAATTCCAGCGGGATCGCGAGCCCGGACGGCTGATCCTGTTCACGACGAAGGGCGCCACGCCGCTGAGCGAATTCCGCTTCCAGCCGGTCGACGTCCTCCTGTTCGGCAGCGAGACCTCAGGGGCGCCGGACTTCGTCCACGCCGCGGCCGACGCCCGCGTGGTCATTCCGATTCGGGCGGAGGCCCGTTCGCTGAACCTGTCGGTCTCGGCCGGGATCGCGCTTTGGGAGGGGTTGCGGCAGACGGAGAGGGGCGAGGGGTGAGGGGCGGCTCTAGTGATTAGTGGTTAGTGATGAGTGATTGCCGGGTCTGGCCGGGGAGGCTCGCTCTCGAGACCCAGCGCCGCCGTCGCCAACCACCAATGACCAACCACTGACCACCTGGCAGCCGTCATCGTCGTCCGGCGGAGTTCCGCCGGAAGGCGGGGAAGTCGCGGAGCGCGGGCGGTTGGCC
>JBBRFV010000011.1:0-16521 GCA_038241335.1 Caulobacterales bacterium
TGACGGTGCAGCTGTTCCGCTTGCCGGCCCTCTACGGCCCGGGCCGCTCACCGTTCGACCGCCTGCGCGATGGCTCGGCCCGGCTGGTGCGAAAGCCAGGGCAGGTGTTCAACCGCATTCACGTGGATGACGCCGTGGCCGGTCTGTTCGCCTCGATGGCGCGGCCCCGGCCGGGCGGCGTCTACACCCTGTGCGACGACCATCCTGGCGCGGCCGCCGAGGTGTTGGAATGGGCCGCCGCGCGCCTCGGTCTGCCGGCGCCGCCCGAGGTCGACTGGAGGGACCCGTCGGTCAGCGACGCCGTGCGCCGCTTCTACCGCGACTCCAAGCGCCTCTCGAACGCCCGCGCCAAGGCCGAACTAGGTTGGCGGCCCCGCTATCCGGACTGGCGCGAAGGACTGGAGGCGGTGCTGACGGCCTGAGCCTCGGACGGACGGATGGGCTTTGAGCGGGCCGCCGAGACGTCCTACGTCCGCGATTGACGTAGCCACATGCTTCCCTGACCGAAACCCGTCGGGTCCGGTCTTTGACAATCGAATACAGGCAGGACGCGCCTTGAACCGACCATCCGGCCTCTCTGGACTCTCTGGACTCTCTGGAGTCTCTGGACCCACTTTTTGCGGCGGCGGGTTGATCGACGAATGACGATCGATCCGGCCTAAAGCGGCAGATAGTTCCGTTGACGGCTGTAGGCCATGGTGCCGACGTTGGCGCCCAGGCGCAGGCCGACGCCGGTGCGGATCGGGGCCAGGACGATGCCGTCGGCCCTCTGGTAGTTCACGCCCAGGCCGCCGACCAGATAGGCCGTGCCCTCCACGCCGGGGTAACGACGATAGATCATGTCGGGATGATACAGGCCGTAGACCAGGGTGAAGACCCGGCTGCCGTTGCCGCCGACGTCCCAGCCGATCGAGATGCCCTGCCAGAACACCTCCTGCGAGGCCGACAGATCCTTCATGTGCAGGGCCCCACGCCCGTAGCGCAGACCGACCCCGACCGCTCCCGAGGCTTCCTCGCCGGCGATATAGGCGGTCGGACGGTCGCCGTTGTCCGCGAAGATGCGCTCAATGACGCCGCCGATGGCCTCGGCCGCGATGCCGAGCTCGCGCGAACCGGCCGCGATCAGCTCATCGGAGGTATAGGCCTGGGCGTTGGCGTCCGAGGAGATCGGATAGTTCGGCTCGGACGACTGGCCGGCCGTGGCGCAGGCCGACAGGCCCGAAGCGCCGGCGGCGGCGATACCCGACAGGATCAGTTGGCGACGGTGCATGGCGAATCTCTCGGCTCGGGGCGGGACCGGCTGAAGGTCGCCGCCTTTTGCGTCAGCCTTGGGGCGCTGAGGTTAACGGGAGATTGCCGGGGCGATGAGCCGGAAGGGTGGCGATCCGTTTTCGACCCATTGCGGACGGCGGACGGAGCCATACAATGATCGGGCAGGGCTGCACGGTGATCGATGACTGTCGGCCTCGACGGGCAGCTACCGGCTTCCATTCCGGGAGACGTCATCGGGGTTGGCGTCGCCTTCGGGCTCACAATGAACGGAGGCCCCATGGGCAAGGTGCGCGTAGCGGGTTTCGGGGTGTCCATCGACGGTTTCGGCGCCGGTCCGGACCAGAGCCTTGAGCATCCGCTCGGACTGCGGGGCAAGGAGTTGCACAGCTGGTTCTTCCCGACCCGGGCCTTTCGATCGATGTTCGGGGAAGACGGCGGGACCGAGGGCGTGGACGATCGCTTCGCCCGCGCCGCGATGGCGGGCTTCGGCGCGTTCATCCTCGGCCGCAACATGTTCGGCCCGATCCGCGGCGATTGGCCGGACGACGTCTGGAAGGGCTGGTGGGGCGACAATCCCCCGTATCACGCGCCGACCTTCATCCTGACCCAGCACCCCCGGGCTCCCATCGTGATGGAGGGCGGGACGACCTTCCATTTCGTCACCGACGGGATCGAGGCGGCGCTCGCGCAGGCCAGGGCCGCTGCGGGCGACCTGGACGTGAAGATCGGCGGCGGCGTTTCGACGGTCCGCCAGTATCTGCTCGCAGGCGCGATCGACGAGATGCACCTGGCGGTGTCGCCCGTGGTTCTCGGCCGGGGTGAATCCCTGTTCGCGGGCATCGACCTGCCGGCTCTGGGCTACCGCGTGACCGAGGCGGTCCCGACAGAGCTGGCGACCCACCTCGTCCTGACGCGCTGAAGGTCGGGAGTCCAACGGGTCCGCGGATCAGCGCCGAGAAACGCCACGGCGGTCACCCTCGCAGCGTCGCCCCGACCTTCGCGCCGGCGGCGACCACCTTGGCCGACAGCGTCTCTATCTCGACCTCGGTCAGGGTCGCCTCAACGGGCTGGATCACCACCTCCAGCGCGACCGACTTCATGCCCTCGGGAACACCCGCGCCGCGATAGACGTCGAACACCCGGACCTCAGCGATCAGCGCCTTGTCCGCCCCCGTTACGGCCCGGACCAGATCGCCGGCCGCCTTGCCGTCCTCGACCACGAAGGCGAAGTCGCGGGTCAGGGGCATGAGGTTGGCCAGGTTGGCCGCGCCACGCGCCTTGGACTTCTGGCCGCGCGGTTCGGGCACGGCGTCCAGCACGATCTCGAAGGCCAGCATGGGGCCGTCGGCGTCCAGCGCCTTGAGCACCCGGGGGTGCAGGGCGCCGAACTCGGCCATCACCGTCTTCGGTCCCAGTTGCAGCCGGGCCGAGCGGCCGGGATGCCACCAGTCGCGGTTCTGGTCTTGCGTCAGTTGCAGCGAACCGACCGGGGCGCCCAGCGCCTCCAGCAGCGCCATCAGGTCGCCCTTGAGCGCGAACAGGGCGTCCTCGGCTGCGCCCGCCCAATGGCGCGCCGCCCGGGGGGCGATCAGGCCGGCGATCACGGTGCGCTGGCCGGTCGGACTGTCGTCCAGATAGATCGGACCGATCTCGAACAGGGCCGCGTCGGCGTGGCCGCGCGCGGCGTTGCGCGCCGCCGCCTGGATCAGGTTGGGCAGGGCCGATGGACGCATGCAGTCGAGGTCCGCGGCGATCGGGTTTTCGACCAGCAGCCGCTCGTCTCCGCCGCCGAACAAGGCCGCGGTCGATTGTTTGGTGAAGGACCAGGTCACGGCCTCGGCGTAGCCCATGGCCGCCAACGCCCGGCGCGCCAGACGCACGCGGGCCTGACGCGGGTTCAGCACGCCGCGCGACGGCGCGCCCTGATCGGGCAGCGGAGTGGACGGCAGGGCGGCGTAGCCCTCGATGCGCGCCACCTCCTCGACCAGATCAGCGGGGCCCTCGACGTCGCGGCGCCACGACGGCGGCGTCACCGACCAGGTCGAGCTGCGCACGACCCTGAAGCCGAGCGCGGTCAGGATGTCGGCGATCCGGTCGTCCGTCAGCGACAGACCGGTCAGACGATGGACGCGAGCGGGATCGAAGGCGAAGGCGGACGGATCCGCTGGCGCCTGTCCCGCCACCACGATCTCGGACGGCTCGCCGCCGCACAGGTCGAGGATCAGCCGCGTGGCCAGCTCCAGCCCCGGAACCACCGAGGCCGTGTCGACGCCGCGCGCGAACCGGTACTGGGCGTCGGAATTGATCCCGAGGGTCCGGCCGGTCTGGGCCGTGACGATGGGATCGAACCAGGCGCATTCGAGGAAGACGTCGACGGTGTCGTCCGAACAGCCGGTCGATTCCCCGCCCATGACGCCGCCCAGGCCGATGGGGCGTTCGCCCGCGGCGTCGGCGATGACGCAAATGGCCGCATCGGCCGCATAGGTCTTGCCGTCCAGGGCGATCAGATGCTCGTGCTCGCCGGTGCCGCGGGCCATCTGGCCGCCGCGCACGACGATCTCGCCGCCCACCAGCTTGGCGGCGTCATAGACGTGCAGGGGGCGACAACGGTCGTAGGTGATCAGATTGGTCACATCCACCAGCCGGTTGATCGGACGCAGGCCGATGGCGGTCAGCCGCCGTTGCAGCCAGGCGGGCGACGGCCCGTTCTTCACGCCCCGGATCAGACGACCGGCGAAGACCGGGCACATCTCCGGCGCGTCGATGCGCACGGTGATCGGCGACGGGAAGCCGCCGCGCACGGGCGCGATGTCGTATGTCTTCAGAACACCCAGCCCGGCCGCCGCCAGATCGCGCGCGATGCCCGCCACGCCCAGCCAGTCGGGGCGGTTCGGCGTCACCTCGAAATCAATCACCGGCTCCGCGCCGAAGACGCCCGCGGCGGGGGTCCCGACCGTCAGGTCGCCGGGCAGCTCAAGAATCCCGTCGCTTTCATCGGCCAGTTCCAGCTCGGAGGCCGAGCACAGCATGCCGTTCGACACCACGCCCCGCACCGGCTTCTCGACCAGGGTCACGCCGAGGCCCGGCACGAAGGCCCCGATCGGCGCATAGATGGTGGTCAGGCCCGCCCGCGCGTTGGGCGCGCCGCAGACGATCTCCTTCATCCCGTCGACCGTATCGACCTGACAGACCTGCAGCCGGTCTGCATTGGGGTGGCGCTCCGCCGAGACGATCCGGGCCACCGTGAACGGCGCCAGGGCGGCGATGGGATCGTGGACGTCCTCGACCTCCAGCCCGGCCATGGTCATGGCGTCGGCCACGGCGCCGACGTCGGCGTCCGTGTCGAGGTGATCCTTGAGCCAGGACAGGGTGAACTTCATGAAGTCAGACGCCCCGGCCGTCGAGCGAGGCGATGAACTGCTCGATGAACCGGTCGTCGCCGGTGAAGCCGACGCCGATGAAAATGCAGCCGTCGAAGAAGCAGTCGTTCACCTGCAGACCGCCAGTGATCATAGGGCCCGCGGGGCGCAGGAACAGGTTGCGCACATCGCCGAGGACGTCGCCGAGATTGCAGTTCTCGAACCGGGTCTGGGCGTTGGGGATGATCACGCAGGGACCGTGGATCACGCAATCGATGAACCGGCGGCCATCGATCCGCTGGCCGGCCTTTTCCGCCCCGGTCGCCAGCTCATAGAGTGGGACCAGGACCTTGTTGAATTCCGTGCGGACGGCGAGGTCGGTCGGCGTCGGACCTGTGGTGTCGAGATCAAACATTTTCGGCAAGGCCTTGTGTTGCGCCCGGCGCCACGACGTTCGCGCCGAAATTCTCGAGGAAGCCCTCGCTGCCGGTGAAGGCCACCATGGCGAAGCGGCAGTTGATGAATCGCGTCTCGGCGAACGGTATGGCGCCGGTGATCTTGTCGCCGACCGGCCGCATCAGCAGGTTCTTCGGAACCTTGGAAAAGCCCATGTTGCAGCCCTCGAAGGTGACGCCCTCCAGCGCCAGCAGCACGGCCGGACCTTCGATGACGCAGTCCTCGAACACCTTTCCGCGGATGACGTGAATGCCGGCGTTGAAATGCGGCAC
This sequence comes from Caulobacterales bacterium, assembly GCA_038241335.1. GTDB lineage: Bacteria > Pseudomonadota > Alphaproteobacteria > Caulobacterales > Caulobacteraceae > Brevundimonas. Next base: position 5,360 of record JBBRFV010000011.1, read on the forward strand.
CGCATAGGACGGCAGCCACAGCCCAATCTTGGTGAAGGTGGTCTGTTCCGTCAGGGCCTTGTCGGCGTCGGAAAGAACGGGCGCATCGGTCATCGGTCGGGTCTTTCGAAAATCAGCTGAGGCCGCTGGCCGGGTTGGGCGCGGCGAAGGCGGAGAAGCCGTAGTGGTCCAGCCACCGGGTGTCGGCGTCGAACATCGGGCGCAGGTCGGGGATGCCGTATTTCAGCATGGCCAGGCGATCCACGCCCATGCCGAAGGCAAAGCCTTGGTACTCGTCCGGATCGATACCGCAGTTCAGCAGCACATTGGGATGCACCATGCCGCAGCCGAGGATCTCCATCCAGCTGTCGCCCTGGTTCAGCTTCAGCTCGCCGCCCGAGCGGTCGCAGCGGATATCCATCTCGGCCGACGGCTCGGTAAAGGGGAAATGGTGCGGGCGGAAGCGGGCGTCTACGCCGTCGACCTCGAAGAACCGGGCGACGAAGGTCTCCAGCGTTCCCTTCAGATGGCCCATGTGGATGTCGCGGTCGATGACCAGCCCCTCGACCTGATGGAACATCGGCGTGTGGGTGGCGTCGGAATCCTTCCGGAAGGTCCGGCCCGGGGCGATGATCCGGATCGGCGGCTTCTGGGTCATCATCGTCCGCACCTGCACCGGGCTGGTGTGGGTGCGCAGCACCTTGCGCTCGCCCGTCTCCGGGTCGGGCTTGAGGAAGAAGGTGTCGTGCATCTCGCGCGCCGGATGTTTGGGCGGGAAATTCAGGGCCGTGAAATTGTGGAAGTCGTCCTCGATGTCCGGGCCTTCGGCCACGGCGAAGCCCATGTCGGCGAACAGGGAGATCATCTCGTCCATCACCTGCATGGTCGGGTGGACGCTGCCCTTGCGGCGGGCCCGGGACGGCAGGGTCAGGTCGATGCGCTCGGCGTTGAGCCGGGCGTCCAGTTCGGCTGCCTCGAGCTCGGTCTTGCGGGCGGCGAGCCCGGCCTGGACCCGGTCGCGGAGGCCATTGATCCGGGGGCCCTGTTCGCGGCGCTCGTCCGGCGACATCGCTCCCATGCCCTTGAGCAGGCCCGAGATGGAGCCTGACTTGCCTAGGGTCGCCACACGCAGATCCTCGACCGCGGCGGAGGTCTCCGCGGCTCCGATGGCGTTGATCAGGTCGAGTTCGAGCTGGGCGAGGTCGGTCATGCTGGCGTCCGTCTAGCGGGTGACGGGCGGTTCGTCACGAGGCTGAAACGAAAACGCCCGCTCCGGACGAACCGGAGCGGGCGTTTCGATGGATCACACGGCAGAACGCTCTCAGGCGACCTTGAGCGCGTCCCGGACCTTGTCGGCGATGGCCTTGAAGACGGCTTCGTCGGCGGCCATGGCGGCCAGGACCTTGCGGTCCAGTTCGATGCCGGCTTCGCCGAGACCGTGGATGAACTGCGAGTAGGTGAAGCCTTCCAGACGCGCCGCGGCGTTGATGCGCTGGATCCACAGGGCGCGGAAATTGCGCTTCTTGGTGCGGCGGTCACGATAGGCGTATTGCCCGGCGCGATCGACCGCAGCCTTGGCGGTACGGATGGTGTTCTTGCGGCGGCCGTAGAAACCCTTGGCCTGCTTCAGAACCTTCTTGTGCTTGGCATGGGACGTTACGCCCCGTTTGACGCGAGCCATGTCGCTATCCTTTCAAATTCGGTGTGGAGATCAGATCGAAACAGCGCGCGCCGATCAGGCGTACGGCATGTAGGATTTGATCTTCTTGGCGTCGGCATCGGCCATGACCGAGGTGCCGCGGTTCTGGCGGATGTATTTGCTGTTGTGGCTGATCAAGCGGTGACGCTTGCCAGCAACCCCGGCCTTTACCTTGCCAGTCGCCGTGAATTTGAAGCGCTTCTTGGCGCCAGACTTCGTCTTCAGTTTGGGCATTTTCACTCTCTTTTGAGCGGGTTGCCTGTCCGTCGGGCCAAGCGGGCCGTCGAGATGGTAACCCTGATTAGGAACCGCCCAGGCATGCCTGTTCGCCCGGCGGTTCGGTACGCGAAGGCGCGGCTTCTAGTCGAAGGCCGCCACCTTGGCAAGGGAAGCCTCAGTTCGGCGGGTTGTTCGCCTCCAGGAAGGTGACCGCCGCGGTCATGGCCTGCAGCCGCGTCGCCGGGCTGGACAGGAAGTGATCCTCGCCCGGGAGGGTGACCAGATGGACTTTCGGCCCTTCCCCGCCCAGGGCCTGGAGCATCATCTGGCTCTGGGCGAAGGGCACGGTGATGTCGGACTGGCCGTGGATCAGCAGGATCGGACCTTGCGCCCGGTTGGCCAGATGGGTCGGCGAGCGCTCATCCAGGCTGCGATCGTCGGGACCGTCGGCTCCCATGAAGCGCTTCCAGTAGCGGACCGAGGGGTTTTCATCGCCGTTGGCGCCCTGCCGCTGCTCCCACAGCAGCATTTCGCGCAAGTCAGCGACGCCAGCGATGGACACCCCGCAACGGTAGGTCCCGGGCTCCATGGTCATGCCGGCCAGGGCGACATAGCCGCCATAGCTGCCGCCCATGATGCAGGCGCGGGCCGGGTCGACCACGCCCTGGGCCGCCAGAAAGCGGAACCCGTCCGAGACATCGCTCTGCATCTTGCGGCCCCACTGGCCGTAACCCGCTTCCAGCAAGGTGGCGCCGAAGCCGTCGGAACCACGGAACTGGGGCTGGAAGACCGCATAGCCGCGCGAGGCGAGAAGCTGGGCCCACCAATCGAAGGTGTTGTAGTCGCGCGACTGCGGGCCGCCATGCGGCAGGACGATCACCGGCAGATTGTGAGCATCACGACCGGGGGGCAGGGTCAGATAACCCGTCAGGTCCGTGCCGTCGGCGGCCTTGTACTCAATCGTCTGGACGGTGGCGACGTCCGCGCCGCGAACACCGGGGTAGTCGCGTCCGACGATGGACACCCGCTGGGCCGCCCCGTCGTACAGGTAATAGGTGCCTGAATCGCCGGCGCCCGCGCCGTAGCCGACCAGGACGTTATAGTCGTCGCTGAACGACACCAGCCGCATCGCCTTCCCTGGCAGGGCGTCGCGCAGCACAGCCCAGGCCTGGGCGAGCCGGGGATCGAAGATGCGTTCCGAGTTGGCGCTGGGGAAGGCGACTCCGACCAGTTCGCCGGTGCGCTTGTACAGATACTGGTCGGGCTGTTCAGGGAAGATCAGGCGGTCGCGTTCCGATCCGTCGGTGAGCGCCACTTCCGTCAGGACCGACTGACCCTGTTCGTCGTGCTGGATCATCACCGTGTCCAGGGTGCGGCCGAACCCGCTCAGCTTGGGCAGGTCCAGCGGCGCCGACTCGGACATGATCTGGCGCCAGCTTCCACCGGACCGCGTGGACAGTCGCCACAGACCATTGTCGGACTGGTAGGCCACGCGGGCCAACGGCGCGCCCTCGCTGTCGACAAGGTAGTCCCGGGTGTCATTGGCGCCGGGCTGCTCGCGCCAGCCCCGTCCCGTGTCCAGCTCGACCCGGTAGAGGTCGAGGGTCACGTCGCCCTCCTCCTCGGTATAGGCCTGCATATAGAGCACAGGCTCCCCGTTGTGGGTTCCCGGCGACCAGCCGAAGATGGCGTTATAGGCCTTGTGGTCCGCGCGGCGCAGCGCCCGGACATAGCCGCGCGTACGGACATTCAGGATGTCCACGACCTCCAGGTCATAGCGGTTGCGCGTGATCGCCAGCTGGGCCGTGGCCCGCCACGAGATCGCGACATGGTCCGGAGACACCCACCGCAGCCCGAACAGCTTCTGATCACCGGCGTCGACGGCGGCCAGCACCTCGCCGGCGCGGGTCTGGGCGATCACCTTGGTCGTTCCGCCGTCGCGGCGGACATAGGCCAGGGTCGAGCCGTCAGGGGAGACAGTGACGTCTTCCACCGCAGGAAGACCGACGAAGGCCTCGACGCCCGGACCGGCCAGCGCCGATCGAGGAGCAAGGCCGAAGGCGAACGCGAAGGCGAAGGCGAGCCAGACGGTTTTCATGGAATCTGTGACCTGATGACGCTTCAGAGAGGCGAATGATTGGCTTCATGGAAGCGCACGGTTTGCGCGAGCATACGACGGCGTATGTCCTCACGCGAGAGCCGACGATCCCCGGAGCCCGAATTGATCGGCTGCTCGAACAGGCCGGCCGTCCCGCCCGCGGCGACACCGCCCGCCAGACACACGCTGAATCCGGTCACGAACATCCCCCACCCCGAACCAACCATAAGGTCGGTGGCGAGGGTGCGGCAAGCTCAGCCCGGCACAGGCGTCGCGGACGCCGCCGCCTGGCGTCGCCGGAACGCCCGCCCGGCGTTGATCGCCATGACCGAGGCGGGAACCGTCAGCATCGCTCCGATCAGGAACGGCCAGTCGTGCCCTATGCCCGAGAAGATCGCCCCGGCCACGATGGGGCCGAAGATGCGCGCCGCTGAGCTGGAGGCCATGTTGAGGCCGAGCATGGCGCCCTGCCGGTCCGGATCGACGGAGCGCGAGATCAGGGCCGAGATATTGGGCATGGTGAGCGCCATGCCGAAAGCGCCGAAGCCCATCATGACCGGCACCAGCAGATCGCCGTGGACCGACCGGGACAGCAGCGGGATGAAGAGCGCCGCATCGGCCGGCAGCAGCCGCCCGATGACGATCTGGCCGACCAGTCCGGTCCCGAACATCAGGGTTCCGACGGCCAGCACCCGCGCCTCGCCGAACCGACGCGCCAGCCGGCCGGCGAGCAGGCCTTGGCACAGGGTCGAGACGATGCCGACGGCCATGAAGCTGTAGCCGACCTCTCGCGCGCCCCAGCCGTAGCGGGCCTCGGTCCAGAATCCGAAGGTCGACTCCATGCCCGAGAAGCCAGCCATGTAGATCAGCGTCACCAGCAGCACCCGCGAAACCACCGGATTGGCCATCGCCTCGCGCACGCCCCCGAGGAAAGGCGGGCGTTTCGTGGCCGGATCGGCCTTGGCCCGGCTCTCCTTGAGCAGGAAGATCACGCCGAGCGCAGCCAGCAGACAGAGCCCCGCGGCGGTGAAGATCGGCAACTGATAGCCGAGACGGCCCAGTTCCTTGTGGGTCAGCAGCCCGCCCAGCCCCGGCCCGACGATGAAGCCGAGGCCGAAGGCGGCGCCGATCAGCCCCATCCGCCCGGCCCGTTTCTCGGGCGGGGTCACGTCCGCGACATAGCCCTGGACGGTCGAGATATTGCCGGCGCCCAGCCCCGTGAAAAGCCGGATGGCGATGGCCGCCCAGATCGTCGGCGCAAAGGCCAGCATCAGATAGCCGGCGGCGTTGGCCAGCACCGTCATCAACAGGACCGGCTTGCGTCCGATCCGGTCCGACAGGCGGCCCCAGAAGGGTTCGGCGAAGAACTGCCCCAGGGAGTAGGCCGAGAACATCAGCGAAACCTGCCAGGCTGGCGCATGCAGGCTCTGCCCGTAGAACGGCAGCAGCGGCACAACGAGGCCGAACCCGACCAGGTTGATGAAGACCACGCTGAACAGGACGAACAGCGCCGATCGAGACGGAGACTGGGGCAGGCCGGCTGAGGTCACAGGGCTTCACTCGGGCGAGGGGCGGTCCTGTGTCAGGCAGATCGGGCGGGTGTGCAAGACGAAGCTCATGAAGGCGGTCTCTTCCGTCGTCGCCGCTCAATCCGCCCGGCCCGCCGGATTGTTCGCCTCCAGGAACCGGACCGTTTCGGCCAGCATCCGCCCGCGCGTCGCGGACCGCGACAGCCAATGGTCTTCGCCCCCCAATTCCACGAATTCGACAGGTTTGTCGGCCCGACGCAGAGCCTCGGCCATGACCCGGCTCTGTTCGATGGGCACGACCGTATCGTCCTTGCCGTGGATCAACAGCAGGGGGCTGTCGATCGAGGCTGCGAGAAAGGCGGGCGAAAGGTCGTCCAGGGCCCGGTCATTGAGCCGCGTCGCCCCCATGAACCGGTTCCAGTAGCGTACGGTCTGATTGTCCTTGTGACGCGCTTGCTGCGCTTCCCAGTTGACCATGCGGCGCAGGTCCGACACGCCGGCGACGGACACGCCGCAGCGATAAACGCCGCGGTCGAGGGCCAGACCCGCCATCGCTGCATAGCCTCCGTAGCTGGCGCCGACGATACAGACGCGGGCGGGGTCGATGACGCCCTCAGCCGCCAGCCAGCGCACGCCGTCTGACAGGTCGGTCTGCATCTTGCGGCCCCATTCGCCATAACCGGCCTCGAGGAAGGCCCGGCCATAACCGGTCGAGCCCCGGAAATTGGCCTGCAGCACCGCATAGCCCCGGGAGGCCAGCGCCTGGGCCCACCAGTCGAACCCCGCCACGTCGCGGGCCGCCGGCCCGCCGTGGGCCAGCACCACCAGCGGCAGGCCTGACGGGTCGGCTACGCCCGGCGGAAGGGTCAGGTAACCCGGAATACTCAGGCCGTCCCGGGCGGTGTATTGAATGGGTCGGACGGCGCCCACCTGTTCGGCGGCGATGGCGGGATAGGCGTCCGCCAGGATGTCGGCGGCGCCGCGGTCGAAATCGACCAGCTGGTACTGACCCGCCTCGCCCGTGTCGGTGAAGACGACGATCCGGCTCAGCGCGTCGTTCCACGACACCAGTTGCGGGGCCTTGCCCCTGAAGGCCCGTTCGACGGACTGCCATCGATGCGAGGCTTGCGGGTCCAGAAACTCGTACCGGACGCCGGCCTCTTCATTGCGGCCGCCGCCGATCAACAGGCGGGTCCGCGGGTGATGCATCAGGAAGTCCGGCTGGTGGTCGAACGGCAGACAGCTCCACTCGCCGGTGTCCACATTGACTTCGAACAAGCCGTCCCCGTCTCCGGCCCCGGCGCCCCCCGATGCGAGGTCCGGCCGATCGGCGCTGAGAACGATGGTGCGTGGCGTGCGGCCCATGCCATGGAACGCTGGCATGTCCACCGGCGCGTCGACCGCCCAGGCCTCGCGGTGGCCCTGACCCTCTGGCAGGTGCAGCGACCAGCGGCCGGTGCGCTCGTCATAGCGCGACAGGGCGATGACCCTGCCTTCGCCATCCAGCACATAGTCATCTGTCGTGCTGTCCATATAGGCCACCGAGCGCCCTCGCCCGGTTCCCGGGTCGACGCGATACAGGTTGGCCTGATCGTTCGAAACGCTGACGCCGCGCACGAACAGGGCGTCGCCCTCGCTGGTGTTCCGGATCGAGGCCGGCCCGTAAAGCACCGGCAACACATCCGGCGTGCGATCCAGCGCCTGGACCACCCGTTTTTTCTCAAGGTCCAGCACTTGGCCGAAGAACAGCTCTGACCGCGGAACCCCGAGCGAGGCGATGTTGCGCGTTTGCGAGGTGACCACCAGGACCCGGCCCTCGCCGATCCAGCTCAGGTCGCGCACCTTGATGACGCTGATGTCGCCGACGAAGAGGTCCTCCCGCGTCGAGATCCGCGTGACCGCGAGAGAGCGTGTTTCACCCCTGACGGTAACCCGGGCGATCAGGTCGCCGCTGGGGGACAGCTGGACAAACTCCACGGCCGGGGTCGCGCCATAGGCCTCAAGGGGCGCAGCCGCAGCAACCGGGCTCTGGGCCCATGCGTAGCCGTCGCCCGCTCCACACAGCGCCGCGACCGCGAACGCGAACGCGAAGGCCCTCACCCCTGACTTGAACACGGCGCATACTCCCCTTTTCCGGGTATCCTTTTCCATCGCCGAGGGGCCCGGGCGCAATGGGCGGAACCGGCGCGAGCCAAAGAAAAGCCCCGGCCGTCTCCGGTCGGGGCTTTTCAAAACCTGTGGCGCTCGAACGTTATCTCGGGGCCAGGATCATGATCATCTGCCGGCCTTCCATGCGCGGCGCGTACTCGACCTTGGCGATCTCGTCGAAATCGGCCTGGACCTTGTTGAGCAGCTTCATGCCCAGTTCCGGGTGAGCCATTTCGCGGCCGCGGAAGCGCAGGGTGACCTTGACCTTGTCGCCCTCGTCGAAGAAGCGGTGCATCGCCTTGGTCTTCACCTCGTAGTCGTGCACGTCGATGTTCGGCCGCAGCTTGATCTCTTTCAGCTCGACGACCTTCTGGCGCTTGCGCGCCTCGGCCTTCTTCTTCTGCTCCTGGAAGCGGAATTTGCCGTAGTCGAGGATCTTGCAGACCGGCGGCTCGGACGTGGAGACGATCTGAACCAGGTCCATGCCCGCCTCTTCGGCGGCCTCCAGCGCGGAGGAGGTCGGCATGACCCCCTGCTTCTCGCCGTTCTGATCAATGAGCAGAACGCGCGGAGCGCGGATATCGTGGTTCATGGGCGGCCCGTCCTTGACGGGCGGCTGGTTCATCGGACGGCGAATGGGCGTCGTTTCCTTGTGTGGACGAAAATAGATGTCTTGCAGGGGCAAGCGCACGGCGAATGGCCGCGTTCCCCTTCAGGGAGGGTATATGCCGGTCAAAGCCCGGATTTTCAAGGCTTGGCCGGGCGGTCGCCGGGGATGAAGGCGTCGTGGAGGTCGATCACGGCTTCAAAGACACGATCCACCGTCAGGGCCTCGATGGGAGCGAACGCGCCGCGCGTCTCATTGGAGGCCGCCATACGGGTGCGCGGGCCCCAAGGGCCGTACAGCCACCACTCGGTCGGGCCGAACAGGCCCAGCGTCGGCCGACCCGCCGCCGCCGACACGTGCATCAGCCCGGAATCGTTGCCGACGAACAGCGTCGCCCGGTCGATGGCGGCGGCCGAGGCCAGGATGTCGCCCTTGCCGACGAAGTCGATCGCCCGCTCGCCTGCGGCCGCCAGCGCCGGCGCGGCCGGGGCGTGGTCGCCCGGTCCACCCACCGCCATGAAGCGCCATCCGGCGAAGCGCGGCTCGGCCTTCAGCTTCTCCACCAGCTGGCCCCACCGGTCGGCCGGCCAGCTCTTGCCCGGCTGGTGGGCGATGGGAGCCAGGGCGAGGATCGGCCCGGGTCCGGTCGCCAGTTGCGGATCGATGACCGCCGCGGCCTCCGCCCGCGCCCGGTCGTCGAGGAAGATCTCGGGCTCCAGCGGGGTGGGCGAGCCCATCAGGCGCGACACCATGTCGACCTTGCGGACGCCGGTCTCCCAGGACCGATTGTAGACCACGCGGCGCTTCGCCGGGACCAGATAGCTGAGGGCGGAGCCGCGGATATCGATGACCAGGTCCCAGGGGGTCCCGACCACCTGACGCCAAAGGTCGACCCAGTGTCCGGCCAGCTTCTTCTTGTCGAGAATGATGACCCGCTCGACGCCGGGGGCCGAGCGGAACAAGGGCGCCGGCGGACGGCCGCAGGCCACGGTGATGCGCGCGCCGGGAATCTGGCGGCTGACCTCCCGGATCAGCCCCGAGGAGATGACGCAGTCCCCGATCCGGTTGGAGGTGACGAACAGGACCTTGTTGTCGGACACGCCGGCCTCGTCTGAAGTTGTCGCCGGTGGCTAGCGCCATTCCGGACGGAAGGGAAATGGCGCCGGGATCGCCTCAATGCGTCCGGACCACGCCCTCGCGCCGGTCGTCGGCCCCGCCGTCCCAGCCCCAGCCGTTCGGTCCCTGCCGCCAGATACCCCCGTGCAGCCCTGAATTCTCGCTGGCGTTCGGGGCGATACGGATGCCCCGCGCCGCCATCCCGGCCCGCAGTTCGGGCGAGAACCGGTCGGTGTCGGCGCCGAAGCCGTCCCCCTTGGCCACCAGATTGGGCAGGGCGAAGGCCGCCTGCATGGGCCGGCCCCAGTCCAGCACCCCGATCAACCCCTTGGCGTTGTAGGCCAGGATGGCCGATCCGCCCGGGGAACCGAGCGCCCCGACCAGTCGGCCCTGACGGTCGAGAATGATGATCGGCGACATCGACGAGCGCGGCCGCTTGCCGGGCGCCGCCGCATTGGCCGCCGCCCCGCCGTCCCGCCGGTTCGGTTCGAACGAGAAGTCGGTCAACTGGTTGTTGAGGAAGAAGCCCGCCACCATCCGACCCGAACCGAACACGCTCTCAACCGTGGTGGTCATGCTGACCGCATTGCCCTCAGCGTCGACGACGACGAAGTGCGATGTGCCGCCGGGCTCGATCGTCGCATCGCCCGCCCGGAAGGCCCCGCCCGGGGGCGAGCCGGCCGTCGCCGTCCCGGTCAGGCCCGACGCCAGCGCCGCACGCTGCGCCACATAGTCCGGGTCCAGCAGCCCCTGCACCGGCACGCCGACGAAGGCCGGGTCGCCGACAAAGCGGTCGCGGTCGGCGTACATCAACCGCTGCAGCTGGGCGAAGGCGGTCCAGGCCGCGGGATCCTGCGGGCCGCGGTCGAGGTCGGGCGTATGGTCGGCCATCTCCAGCAGTTGCAGCAGGGCCACGCCGCTGGACGGGGGCGGCGGCACGCACACCACATAGACCTTGTAGGCCCGGCACAGGGCGCCCCGCTCGATCGGGCGATAGGCGGCGATGTCGGCGGCCGTCAGGATCCCGGGACGCGGCTCCTCATGCAGGGTCGCGGCGATCCTGTCGGCGATCTCGCCGCGATACAGGGCGTCGGGCCCGTCGCTGGCCAGCCGCGCCACCATGTCGGCGTAGGCCGGGTTCCTCAGCACATCGCCGGCGGCATAGCGCGCGCCATCCGGCCGGGTGAAATAGGCGTTCGCCCAGCGCGTCCGGCCCTGCCCGTCCGGCAGGGCGATCATCGACGCCAGGCGCGGACTGACCACGAAGCCGGCGCGCGCCAGGCGTTCGGCGTCGCCGAACAGATCGTTCCACGCCAGCTTGCCGTGGTCGTGCTGGGCGAGGGCCAGCATGGCCACCGCGCCGGGCGCGCCGGTCGAGCGGCCGCTCAGCACAGCGTCCATGAACTCCAGCGGCCGGCCGTTCTCGTAGAACAGTTCGGCCGTCGCCGCCGACGGCGCCGTCTCGCGCCCGTCGTAGCTGGTCACCTCGCCGGTGCTGGCGTCGTATTCCATCATGAAGGCGCCGCCGCCCAGCCCCGACGACTGGGGCTCGACCAGGCCCAGCATGGCCTGGATGGCCACCGCCGCGTCCACGGCCGAGCCGCCACGCCGCAGCACCGCCATCCCCGCCTCGACCGCCAGCGGATTGGCCGCGGCCACGAACGGCCCGCGCGCCGGCGGCGTCGCCTCCACCGCCGGAGCGACGGCGACGACCGGCCTCGCCGGGGCCGGCGCGACGTCGCCGGCCGCGCAACCGCCCGTCGCCAG
>JBBRFV010000012.1:0-16363 GCA_038241335.1 Caulobacterales bacterium
CTGATCCACCGTCATGGCCTTGACCGTGGCGGCGGTGCCGACCGGCATGAAGGCGGGGGTGCGGATGTCGCCGCGCGGAGTCTTCAGCACCCCGGTGCGGGCGCGGCCTTCGGTGGCGGATATGTCGAACGGGAAGGGCATCAGCGGGCTGAAGTGTCCGAGGGCGTCGAATTTTTGTGGGACACTTCGGACACTTTCTCCAGAGGGGACGACGGCGAGCTCGCTGAGGTCGACATTATACGGGACGCGGGAGGGGCGGGGACAAATGACGCTGTCGGGCGAGCAGGTCTTTGATGTTAAACAGTATAAATTCAAAAAATAGGGGCGCGGGAGGGTGCGACGGCCTGCCGGCCGGTCAGGCGCGGAACAGCAGAGACCCGTCCCCATAGGAATAGAATCGGTAGCCGTCGGCGATGGCGTGGGCATAGGCGGCGCGCATCGCGTCCAGACCGGCGAAGGCGCTGACCAGCATGAACAGCGTCGATTTCGGCAGGTGGAAATTGGTCATCAGCACATCGGCGGCGCGGAAGCTGTAGCCGGGGGTGATGAATATGGCCGTGTCGCCGTGGAAGGGTCGGACGTCGCCCTCGGACGTCGTCGCGCTTTCCAGCAGGCGCAGACTGGTGGTGCCGACGCAGACGATCCGGCCTCCGGCGGCGCGGACGGCGTTGAGGGCGGCGGCCACGGCGGCGGAGACCTCGCCCCACTCGCTGTGCATCCTGTGGTCCGCCGTGTCGTCGGCCTTGACCGGCAGGAAGGTGCCGGCCCCGACGTGCAGGGTCACGGCATGGGTCGAGACCCCTCTCGCCCGGATGGCGTCCATCAGGGCCGGGGTGAAATGAAGGCCGGCCGTCGGCGCGGCGACCGAGCCGTCCCAATGGGCGAACATGGTCTGGTAGTCCGAGCGGTCACGGTCGTCCTCGGCCCGCTTGGCGGCGATATAGGGCGGCAAGGGCATAACGCCGACGTCGCGGATGGCCTCGTCGAGGAAGGGACCGGACAGGTCGAAGCGCAGGGTGACGAGGCCGTCGTCGCCCTTGGCCTCCACGGTGGCGTCGAGGCAGCCGAGGAGGCAGGCCTGATCGTGAAAGCCCTCCCCGCGAGGGGGAGGGTTGGGAGGGGTGAAAGCAGGATGGTCGTCGTTGGTCTGTGAGACGCCGACGGAGCGATGAAGCGCCATCGGCGCCCGCGTGCCTCCACCCCATCCCCCGACCCCTTCCCCCTCGAGGGGAAGGGGAGCCGTAAACCGCACCCGGTCGCCCGGCTTGATCCGCTTGCCCGGCTTCATGAAGGCCGACCAGACGTCGGGCGCGTCGCGGTGATGCAGGGTGGCCTCGACCGCGACTGTCAGGGTCTCGCCTTCGGGGCCGACGCGCTGACGGACGCCGGCCAAGCGTGCGGGGATGACGCGGGTGTCGTTGAACACCAGGGCGTCGCCGGGCCTCAGAAAGTCGGGCAGATCGCGCACGATGCGGTCTTGCAGGTCGCGGTCGCGCACCACCAGCAGGCGCGCGGAATCGCGCGGCTCGACGGGGCGCAGCGCGATGTGGTCGTCGGGCAGATGGAAGTCGAAATCGGCGGTCTTCATCAGGCGGCGCAAAGGCCATGGGGGAGGGGTGGGGTCAAGGGCGCGGCCGTCGGGTCCGTCTCCGCCCCTGGGCCCGCGCCTAGGCTTCGCCGCCGCCGCCGTGCCGCGCCTCGGGCGGGAGGTAGTGGCGGTCGATGTCGGCGGGGTCGAGCCGCTGGCCGGTGGCGTCGGCGATCAGGCCGACGATGTCGTCGCTGGACCGGCCTTCGGCCCTGAGTTGTTCGATCTCGTCGCTGATCATCTGGACGAACTCCGGCACCTCGAAGCGTTCGTCGCCGAGGCCGAGGGCGCGACGCAGGCGGCGCTGGGCCGCGATGGCTTCGTCAATGCTGAAGGTGGGCTGGTCAGTCATGGGGGCGTCTCCGGACGAGATCGGGACAACAGACGGCGGCGGCGGAGGTTGCGCCGGCCGGGCGGAGATGGGTCGGGGCGGTTAAACGTTACTTCAGTGAGTGTCTGTATTCATTGAGGGATGAGCGTTGGGGCCAGTGCGGAAAGAGTGTCAGCGATGGGCGGCTGGGATCGGCTGCGGCGTCCGGTATGGATGTTCGATCCAGTCAGTTTGCGCGGCGTCTACGCCAACGCCCCGGCGTTGTCGCTGTGGGGCGCAGACTCGCTGGACGCGCTGCTGGCGCGAGACTTCTCGAACCTGTCCCCCGCCGTCAGGGCGCGCACGGACCGTCTGAGGGCCGAGACCGCAGACGGAAGCGAGGTGAGCGAGCGCTGGACCTTCTATCCCAATGGGCGGCCCGTGACCGTTCAGGCGACGATCTCGACGTTCACGATGGACGACGGCCGGGGGGTGCTGCTGTTCGAGGCCTCGTCCATGGATGTCGAGGTCGAGGAACGCCGGGCCGCCGAGGCCTTGCGGCATACATCGGCGCTGATCACCTTCCTGGACGACACGGGCGCGATCCTGTTCTCCAACCCGGCGGCCTATGCGGCCTACGGGTCTTCGGGGAGCGCCCTGGCGGCGCGTTTCGCGGACCCCGGACAGGGGGCGTGGTTTGTCGAGCAGGTCCGGGCGGGGCAGGTGGCCAGCCGGCTTTGCGAAGTCGTTACCGTCGCCGGACGGCGCTGGCACGACGTGGACGCGCGCCAGGTCTCCGATCCGGTGACGGGCGGGTCGGGCGTGCTGCTGAACGAACAGGACGTCACCGCCCGCGTCGAGGCGGAAGTCGCGCAGGTGACCGCCGAGCACAAGGCGGCCATGGCGGAAGCCCGCCAGAAATTCCTCGCCGACATGTCCCATGATCTGAGGACGCCCCTGAACGCGGTGATCGGCTTTTCGGAACTGCTGTCCGGCGCGGGCCTGGCGTCGGCCCAGGGCGAGCAGGCCCGACGCATCCATGAGGCGGGGCTCAGCCTGCTGACCGTCGTCAACCAGATGATCGACCTGTCCGATCGCGGCGCCGATCCTCTCCCCGCAGCGCCGGCCGGACCAGACCTCGACCTTCGCGCGCCCCCCCTTGCCGAGCAGACCGGCTCCGGGTCGGGCCGGTCGCTTCGGGTGCTTTGCGTCGACGACAACGAGGCCAATCGCTTTCTGATGACGGCCATGTTGACCGGTCAGGGCATGATCTGCGAAACGGCCGACGACGGCGCACTGGGCCTGGCGGCGGCGGCCGGCGGAGGGTGGGACGTCGTGCTGATGGACATCCAGATGCCCGTCATGGACGGGATCGAGTCCGCCCGCCGCATCCGCGCTCTGGGCGGCGAGGCGGGGGCGGTGCCGATCATCGCCGTGACCGCCAACACCCTGGCGGACCAGATCGACGCCTATGTCGAGGCCGGGATGGACGATCTGGTCGCCAAGCCGGTGAATATGGCGGAGTTGCTGGGAAAGGTGGCCTACTGGGGCGGCTGCGGCTGGCGCGAGGCGGCGGCGGGCGAGTGCGCGGGCTCTGGAACCCACGGCCTGTGATCCCGTTCTTCAGGTTAATGATCGGTGAATCTGTCGATTTGAGGATTTGGTGGGTCGGTGATTTCCTTGCCGTGTGAGGTCATTCGATGGCGGATGCGATTGATGTCGCCAGTGACGGACGCGAAGCCCTCCGGCTTGATGCAGTCCGGCGCTATGACATTCTCGATACCCCGCCGGACGGGTCGTTCGACCGCCTTGCCGCCATCGCCGCTCGCCGGTTCAAGACGCCGATCGCGATCATCAGCATCGTCGATAACGACCGCATCTGGTTCAAATCGCACCACGGCCTTGACGTCACCGAGATTGATCGCGCGCCTGGTCTGTGTTCGTCCGCGATCATGTCAGCCGGGCCGTATGCGGTAACCGACGCCTCGCTGGATCCCCGGACTCTCGCCAATCCGTTGGTCGCGGGCGATTTCGGGTTGCGCTTCTATGCCGCCGCGCCGCTCACCACCCATGACGGCTTCAATCTCGGGACGCTGTGCGTCCTCGATTTTGAACCTCGAGACCTTGATGAGGCGGCCATGACCGACCTGACCGATCTGGCTTCGGTCGTCATGGATCAGATGGAGCTGAGACGGGCGTCGCGGCAGGCGGCCTCACACGCCGATCTGATGTCGCGCGAGATCGACCATCGCGTCGCCAACAGCCTGCAGTTCGTGGCGACCCTGCTGACGATGCAAAGCCGGGCTCCGGGGTTGATGGATGGCCCGGAGCAGTTGCGGATCGCCGCCACCCGGGTTGCGACGGTGGCCCGGATACATCGAAATTTCTACAATGACGCGGGCCGGGAGATCGAAGTCCTCGCCTTCCTGCGACGGCTGAGCGCCGATCTGTCGGACACCTTGGACCGCAAGGTCGTCGTCGAGGGCGCGGAGTCGCTGCTGCCGTCGGGGGCGGTGCAATCGCTCGGATTGATCGCCAACGAACTGATCACGAACGCGGCCAAACACGGCGAGGGCGAGATCGGCGTCGAGTATCGCGTGGTCCACGGCGTGCACGAGCTTAGCGTCTCAAATGACGGCCCGCCTCTGCCCGAAGCGTTCGACCCGAACGCCAGTGCGGGCCTGGGCATGAAGGTGGTCGACAGCCTGACGGCGCAATTGGGGGGCGCCTTGACCTGTAGCCGGAAGAACAGGGACGGGGGTGCGCGGTTCAAGCTGACCTTCCCGCAAGCCTGACCGGATTTTCGCTGGCGGCGGACGTTGACCCCACGCCTCTGACGCTCCAAACCGCGCCCATGCTGCAGAACCTCGAAACCCTCGCGCGTGATGCCAGGTCGTGGCCGTTCGAACAGGCCCGGAATCTTCTCGCCCATGTGCTGAAGAAGCGGCTGTCGGACGCCGAGAGGGGCGCGGCCAGGCTATTGATCGACGCCGGCAAGGCCGACGAGGCATTGGCGACGTTCGAGGCGCTGCGGGCGCCGGTGATCCTGGAGACCGGATACGGGCCGTCGGGCCTGCCGCATATGGGCACGTTCGGCGAGGTTGCGCGGACTACCATGGTGCGCAACGCCTTCCGGGCCCTGACCGGCGACCACTGGCCGACGCGGCTGATCGCCTTCTCGGACGACATGGACGGACTGCGCAAGGTGCCGGAGGGCGTGCCCAATCCGCAGATGCTGACCGAGGACCTGCACAAGCCGCTGACCGTGGTGCGCGATCCGTTCGGCACGCACGACAGCTTCGGGGCGCACAACAATGCGCGGCTGCGGGCGTTCCTCGACGGCTTCGGCTTCGATTACGAATTCCTGTCCTCGACAGAGCAGTACAAGTCGGGCCGGTTCGACGCGGTGCTGCTGCGGATGCTGGAGCGGTTCGACGCGGTGCAGGCGATCATGCTGCCGACGCTGGGCGACGAGCGGCGGGCGACCTATTCGCCGTTCCTGCCGGTCAGCCCGGCGACCGGGCAGGTGCTGCAGGTTCCGACGCTGGCGCGGAACGTCGGGAAGGGGACGATCACCTTCGACGATCCGGCGGGCGGCATGACCGAAGTCCCGGTCACCGGCGGCCATGTGAAGCTGCAGTGGAAGCCCGACTGGGCCATGCGCTGGACGGCGCTGGACGTCGACTACGAAATGTCGGGCAAGGACCTGATCGAGAGCGTGCGCGAGAGCTCCAAGGTCTGTCGCGCGCTGGGCGGGGTTCCGCCCGAGGGCTTCAACTACGAACTCTTCCTCGACGTCGAGGGGAAGAAGATCTCCAAGTCGAAGGGCAACGGCCTGACCATGGAGCAGTGGCTGCGCTACGGCACGCCGGAGTCGCTGAGCTGGTATATGTTCCAGTCGCCGAAGTCGGCCAAGTCGCTGCACTTCAACGTCATTCCCCGGGCGATCGACGACTATCTGGCGGCCATCGAGGCCTACAAGACGCAGGAGCCGGCCAAGCGGATCGACAACGCCGTCTGGTCGATCCATTCGGGCGCGCCGCCCGAGCACACCTCGCCGGTGTCGTTCGCCCTGCTGCTGAACCTGGTCGGCGTGGCCAATGCCTCGACCAAGGCGCAGCTGTGGGCCTATTTCGCCAAATACCTGCCCGAAGCCACGCCGCAGACCGAGCCGCTGCTGGACCAGCTGATGGAGCGGGCGCTGAACTACTACGAGGACTTCGTGAAGCCCACGAAGTCCTATCGCGCGCCGACGGAGCAGGAGCGGGCGGCCCTGCTGGACCTGGCGGCGCGGCTGAAGGCCCTGCCGGGGGATACGACCGACGGCGAACTGATCCAGACCGAGGTCTATGCCGTCGGCAAGGACCACGCCTTCGAGCCGCTGCGTGGCTGGTTCGGGGCCCTGTACGAGGTGCTGCTGGGCGCGTCCCAGGGCCCGCGTTTCGGCTCGTTCGCGGCCATCTATGGCCTGCCGCAGACGATCCAGCTGATCGAGGACGGCGCGAACGGGACGCTGGCGGCCTGAATCACGGCGCCGAAAGCACGGTACCGAACATGAACCGAACATAACGGCGCAGCTCCGGGAGCCTTCATGCGCCGTCGCGCATTCTGTGCGTCATCGACCAACCTCGATGAATGGAGAGAGCCATGTCGAAACTGTTCAACACCACCCTCATGACCGCCGCCGCCCTGGCCGCGATGGTCACCGCCGCCCCCATGGCGGCCCAGGCCCAGTCCCGCTCGAACGGCGTCACCAGCTGCGACGCCCCCGGCGGCCGTCAGCGGGCTGGCGCGGCGATCGGCGCCGTCCTCGGCGCCGTCGTAGGCTCCAATCTGGCGCGTAACGAGCGCACCGCCGGCACCATCGTCGGCGCCGGCGCCGGCGCTGCGGCCGGTTCCTATATCGGCTGCAACCAGCAACGGGCCCGCGTCGCCCACGCCTCGTCGGGCGCCCAGTATCGCGCCGCGTCGAACCTGCGCATCCGCAGCGGTCCCGGCACGCGCTATCGCCAGCAAGGCACCCTGTCGGCCGGCCAGCCCTTCACCGCCGTCGGTTCACAGGGCGACTGGGTCCAGATCGCCGGCGGCGGCTGGGTCAACGCCCACTACGTCTCGGCCTACTAAGGGCGCTCCTGCGCATCGCGCTACTTGAGCGCGGATCGTTCACTTGCAGGACGCTTCGGCGTTGGAAACCCCGTCCGGTCCGCCGGGCGGGGTTTTCTATTGGCTGACCCACAGGATGCGGCCCATCCAGACGATGTCGGGCCGGGCCACGACGCGGGGCGGATAGGCCGGGTTGAGGGAAGCCAGGGTCACCGCGCGCGCGGTCAGGGCGGCGACCTGTTTGGCCAGTGTCTCGCCGCCGGTCGTGCGCACCACGACCCGATCGCCCCGGCGCACATCGCCGTCCTCCCGGTCGACGATGATGCGGTCGCCCTCGCGATAGACGGGGACCATGGAGTCGCCTGTGATGCGCAGGCTGAGCAGGGAGTCGGCCGGGCGTGGCAGTTCGGTCTGCTCCCAGCCCTCGCCCGTGGGCAGGCCCGCGTCGTCGAAGAAGCCGTCCTGACCGGCCTGGGCCAGACCCAGCAGGGGAACAGTCGCCGGCCGCTCGATCGCGTCCTGGGCCAGGCTCGCGAACTCCCCCAGCGAGGCGCCGGTGGCCTCGAGGATGCGCGTCAGGCTTTCGGTCGACGGCCAGCGCGGCCGCGGCGGCGCGCCGGGCCCGAACCGTTTGGACGGATTGAAGGCGGTGGGGTCCAGCCCCGCCAGACGGGCGAGAGCCGACGCCGTCAGCCCCTCGCGCCGGGCCAGCCCGTCGATCGCCTTCCATATCTGGCCATGGGACAGGGGCATGCCGAACGCTCCGACCGCGGGGTGCGGCCGATTCGGACGAGTCTATGCTTGTGGGCTAGGAATATCCACCTAGTCGCCGAGTTCCGGGAGCAGGCCCTGGACGATGCCGCGCATGTTGGTTTCCTTCGGCGACATGGCGCGCAGGAAGGACAGGGTGTAGCCGGCCGGGCCCTGGAAGACGAAATTGGCGTTGTCGAACGAGCAGTTGTTGAAGCCGGGCGGGACGCCGCCTTCGTAGATCAGCCGCGCGTTGAGAAACTCGCAGTTGATGTAGACGTGGTTGTCGACCTGTTGGTCGCCGGACAGGGTCTGGTCGCGAACTTCAGCCATGGGGACTCCGTGAAGAAATAGATCGGTTACTCGAGACCGGCGGCGCGGCGATCCCGCCAGGCCCGCAGGATCCCGAGGCCGAGGGCGATGAGGATGCCATAGCTGGCCAGGTTGTTGACGGCGATGAAGGCGGCCATCGACGGCCGCATGTCCACCAGGATCAGGATATGGCTCATGACGATCAACGACTGCAAGGCGCAAGCCCAGACGGGCCATGCGCGCCGGCTCTTCCAGGCGAGGCCGGCGAAGACCGCGAGCATGAGGGCGTCGACCCCGGCCAGCCCCCACTGGATGTGGTGGAGACGGCCGTCGTCCTGAAGCAGCAGCGAGGCGGCCCAGCCCAGCAGGAAGGCGCCGGCCCCGATGCGCTCGGGTTCGTCGCCCTTCCAGAAGGCCAAAGCGCAGATCACCACGGTTATGCCGGCGCCGATCTGGGTAGGGAGGGTGTCGAACATGGAGGCGTCCCGGCCTATTCTCCGCCGGCGGCCCGCCGTTCCTGCCAGGCCCAGAAGGTGCCGACCGCGAGCGCGACCAGCAGGCCGTAGTTGGACATGTTGTTGACTGCGGCGAAGGCGTCGCCGGGCGGCCGCAGGTCCGCCACGATCAGGATGTGGCCGGTAACGATGAGACTCTGGAAGGCCGAGGCCCAGAACAGCCAGGTCCGACGACTGTGCCAGGCGAGCCCGATGAAGACGGCGAGCAGGAGGCTATCGAGACCCATCCGGCTCCATTGGGGGCCGGGGTCGTGTGTGTGCGGGATCAGCATCACCGCGCCGGTTACGAGGACGAAGGCGGCGCTGGCGATGCGCTCGGGTTCGTCGCCCTTGATGAAGGCGAAGGCCACGACGATGAGCGTAACCGCTGCGCCGACCTGTGAGTAGATCGTCTCAAACACAGAATCGCCCCCACGCTGACCGCGTAGGGGCGACAATGCCTGAAATAGACGACGGCGGAAACGTCCGGTCGCGAACGTTACCGCGAATTAAACCGCGCGCAGGCGGTGCTCGCCCGTGGTCGGCGGCTTCTCCTGGCCCTTGTCGTCCCAGCCGGCGGCGAAGGCGCCGTAGCCCATGCGACGGTGATCCTTGGCCAGTTGCTCGTGCGAGGCGACCATGGCCTGACGGGCCGTGCCGAGAGCGGCTATGGCTTCGAGCACCTTGGCCTGGGCTTCGGCCCCGGCGCAGGCGGACACGTTGAGCAGCGCGCGTGAGCCGATCATCGACTGCACAAGCGTGGTCGCTTGCGTGATCGCAGCGTCGATCGACTGTTCGGCGGCGTAAAGGTCCCCAGCGACGCTGGCGACGACTTCGGCACGTTCCATGAGACCCTCCAACTGAAAAACATGGTCAAGCGAATGTTAACACGGCTTGGCCATACCCGGTAGGGTTTTGTTAGCCGCGTTTGCGAAGGTTTCGCTAACCATAAAATCCTGAGCAATCCCAGCACCATGGCCCCCAGCGCCGATCGGCGGACGGTCGTCCGGCTTGTCCAGGGGGCCGATGGCCAGCGTATCCAGCCCCAGTTTGCGGGCCAGGGCCGCCAGGGTTCGATGGGTGTCGACCAGGTGGGCGCGGGCCCGGGCCAGGGCGCCGATGGAGGCCGCAGCGCCGTTGAACGCCTCCTGGCCGACCACGGCGGACAGCTGAGCCTCGGAGCGGGCGGTCGGCAGCAGGGCGGCCAGGGTCGCCGTTTCCACCAATGCCCGGTCGATGGCCGTCTCGGCGGCGAACAGGCGGGCCGACAGGGCTTCGCCGATGGCTTGTCTGGTCATGAAACAGTTCCCCGTGACTTGAGCGTCACGGGAAAAGACAACCAGAACAGCTAGTTGAATACAACTATAAGTCGTCTACCGCGAGTAGGAAATGCGCAGTCAGTTCGGCGATCGGATGGGCTTCGTCCTCCTGCCAGGCCTGGGCGAAGACGTGGGCGACGCGGCGGCCCGCCTTGTTGATCCGGGCCCGGGCGTGGACGTCGACGGGCCGGCCGGGGCGGAGATAGGCCACAGAGACGTTGATCGGGCGCGGCAGGCGCAGGCGCGGCCAGCGGGCGGCGACCTGGGCGACCGCCGTCAGTTCCAGAAGCGCCGCGGTGGCGCCGCCGTGCAGGGCCGGCAGGACCGGATTGCCGATCAACCGGTCGGCGAACGGCATGGTGACGATCAGGGAGTCGCCGTCCGCGGCCGTGCCGAGGCCGAGAAAGCGGGCGTAGGGCAGGGTGGCGAGCAGATCGGTCATGGCGCGCCTCCGCCCGATCGTGCCCCGCCGGCGGATCCCAGCATATAGGTGGCCTGGGCCGCGGCGACGGGGTTGTCGGGGCTGTCCTCGAACGCCCAGGCCCGCACGAAGGCGATCGACCGGGTCAGGCGATAGCAGCGCGCCTCGGCGATCAGGTCTCGGCGGGGTTCGGCGGCGCGCATATAGTCCACCCGCAGGTCGAGGGTGGCGATAGGCTCGAACCGGGCCAGGGCGATCCAGACGGCGAGTCCGCCGACGTGGTCCAGCAGGGTGGTGACGAGGCCGCCGGACAGGACGCCGGTGTCGGGATCCCCCACCAGATCCTCGCGCCACGGCGCGCCGATGCGGACCCGGTCCCCTTCAAGACTGTCGAAGCTGAAGCCGAGGGCGTGGGTGTGGGCCGCGCCCGAGGCCAGTTGGGGCAGCAGATCGGCGATGGGCGGGGCGGACGACATATCCTGCTTCTGGGTCCCGGCCGGGCGGGACGCAAGAGGCGGCCTGCGCCGGGCGCCCGATTCCGTCTCAACCGGTCAGGCGTTAGCCCAGGTGCTCTGCGACCCTGGCTTCCAGCGCCTCGGCGAGAACGCGGCCGGTGGGGTGGTCGTCGGTCTGGATCTGGTCGCGCACGACGGCCTTGATGGCGTCGATGTGGGCGTCGAGGATGACGACGGGCGCGCGCATGCGCTTGTCCGGATCGTCCATGATCTTGCACAGCGAGCCGGCCAGGCGGGTGACCAGCGGATACTGGTAGGTCGTGCCCAGACCCTTCAGGTCATGGGCGCGGAAATACAGCGCCTCGGCGGTCCTGGCGTTGTAGCCCTCGGCGCGGATGTCGGCCTGGGCCTTGTCCAGCTTGGTGATCTCGTCCAGCAGCCATTGGCCGAACTGGGCCGACATGGCCTTGAGGGCTTCCTCGGCCTTGGCGATGGCTCCGGCGTCGATGCCTCCGAAAGCGCCGCCGACCTTCATGCGAAGGGTGTTGGGCGGACGGATGACCTGGGCCGAATTGCTCACGAGGGGGCTCCCGAAGACGAACCGGTGGAGAATGGCCCGTGCGACCTTAAGAACCCGTGCACGGCGGTCAGGACGCGAATTGCTCCGCGAGCACCCGTTCCTCGAAGGAGCGGCCAGCGTCGAACAACATGGTCAGGGCGATGTCGGGGCGTTCGCGCACCTCGACCTTGCTGACCCGGCGCACCTCGAAGCTGTCGGCTGTGGCGCTGACCGGGCGTTTGTCGGGCTCCAGCACCTCGAACCGGACCCTGGCCGCGTGCGGCAGAAGGGCGCCGCGCCAGCGCCGGGGCCGGAAGGCGCTGATCGGAGTCAGGGCCAGCACGGACGCATCCAGGGGGATGATCGGACCGTGGGCCGACAGGTTGTAGGCGGTCGAACCGGCAGCGGTCGCGACCAGGCAGCCGTCGCAGGCCAGCTCTTCCAGCCGAACCTTGTCATCGACGCTGATGCGCAGCTTGGCGCTCTGGCGGGTCTGGCGCAACAGGGAGACCTCGTTGATGGCCAGGCCGCTATGGACCTGGCCGGCCTCGGTCCAGGCGTCCATCTGCAGCGGATGGATGACCGCGCGTCCGGCGGCGGCGAGACGCTCAACCAGGCCCGTTTCCTCGTAGTCGTTCATCAGGAAGCCGACCGAGCCCCGGTTCATGCCGAAGACCGGCGTGCCCCGCTCCAGATTGGCGTGCAGGGTCTCGAGCATGAAACCGTCCCCGCCCAAGGCCACGATCACATCGGCCTGCGCCGGATCGACCGTGCCGTACAGCCCGGCCAGCCGCTCGCATCCCGCCCGGGCTTCGGGCCGGTCGGACGCGACGAAGGCGATGCGGAGGTCTGAAGCGGTCACCGGATCACGCAAGCCGAGCCGGCTCCGGAAGTCAAACGGCTCAGGCGGCGACGAGCGCGCGGAAGGCCCGATTGGCGGAGGCGGGAGACAGGGCGCTGCGCAGCCAGATCGACTCGATGCCGGCGTCGGAAGGGCCGCCGTTCAGCGTCTTGATCTCGGCCAGCAAGGCCGGGAAGACCGCCCGGTCGATGCCGACGGCGGCGCAGGCATAATACAGGGCCTCGGGCGTCTTTCCGGCCAGGGCGGCGCGGACCTCTATCATCGGGAAGCCGCCCAGCGCCGCCAGGGCGTGGATGAACAGGGACAGACGCTTTTCGCGCACGGCCCGGATCAGGAAGCCGGCGCGCAATTGGCCGGCGGTCTGCAGCTTGGCGACCAGACGCCGCTCCATCTCGTCGCGGTCCGGGCCGTCGAGCGGCGCAGGCTGGTGCGCCGGGCTCTGCGCCGCGGAGACGGCGTCGTCGACGGCGGCGGCCAGACGGGTCTCATCGATGACGAAGCGGGCGCCGATCGACTGACGCAGGGCCACGCCGACCCACTGGTACATCTGCTGCGCCAGCGCTTCGGTCAGGCCGGGGTGGCGGGTCAGGGGGGAGCGCAGGGCGGCGATGCGGCGCGAGTGGTCCACCAGACGACGCAGGGCGTCCTCGCTGATCTCGGCGGTGCGGTTGCAGGCGAGGGCGGTCAGGGTCGCCGGCTCGCCGCGTTCGATGATGGCGTCGGCGACGCGGCCGCCGAGATTGGGCCGGCGGGCGACGGCGATCTGGTGCTCCAGCGTGGCCTCTACCAGGACGCGCAACAGGTCTTCGTCCCTCAGGAGGGGACTGGCGGTCAGGATCGGCCGGGCGATCTCGATCTCGTCCAGCGCCAGAACATTGACGAGGGCGCGCGGGGCCCAGTCGGCGGTGGCCAGACGCTCGGACAGGATCTTTCGCACGTCGCGCTCGGCCTGCCGGGCCAGGGTCAGGAAGATTTCGCTGAGGACCGGCGAGAGTTCACCGGCGGGGGGTCGGGCGTCGCAGAGCGACACTACGCCGAGCAGCAGGCGCTGCCGGGCGTCGACCGAGCGCTCGCGGGCGAGGTCGACGAGGTCGGACGGCGCGGGAGCCGGCTGGTTTCGGGCGATCTCGGCGAAGGCGAGGACGGTCACGGGCGTCTCCGGCGCCGGTCAGGAAGGGCTCGGCTACGGTCACGCTAGGACGGCGCAGCCTAAGACGCGGTTAACGGAACCTGAATCCCGATGCCCCCCCTGACTTGACGGCGGAAGCGCCCGGAGCGAGCGTAACCAGAGCTTGCAAGGAGATCGGCCATGGCCGACGGCGCCGTCACATCGTTGAAGTCAAAAGTCTCCGAGGCCGAGTGGAAGGTGCGCGTCGAACTGGCGGCCCTTTACCGGCTGGTGGCCCTGCAGGGCTGGGACGACATGATCTTCACCCACGTTTCGGCCCGCGTGCCGGGGCCGGAACATCATTTCCTGATCAACCCCTATGGCTGGTATTTCGAGGAGATGACGGCCTCGTGCCTGGTCAAGGTCGATCTGGACGGAAACATCGTCCAGGAGACCCGGAGCTTCATCAATCCAGCGGGCTTCACCATCCACTCGGCCATCCACGCCGCGCGCGAGGACGCCCATTTCGTCATCCACCTTCACACGGTGGCCGGCGTCGGCGTGGCCGCGCAGAAGGAGGGGCTGCTGCCGATCGGGCAGAACGCCTGCCTGCTGCAGCATCAGGTCGCTTACCACGGCTATGAGGGGCTGGCGCTGAACCACGAGGAACGCGGACGCCTCGTCGCGGATCTGGGAGACAAGCCGCTGATGCTGCTCAGGAACCACGGCACGCTCGCGGTCGGTCAGACGGCGGCGCAGGCGTGGATCGGCATGTTCTTCCTCGAGCGCGCCTGCGCCCAGCAGGTGGCGGCGCTGTCGGGCGGTCGCGAGCATGTCCTGTTCGCGCCGGACGCCGCCCAGGCCGAAACCAGGGAACAGGGATCCGGCATCGGCTTCATCTCGGCCCTCGCCTGGCCGGGCGCGCTGCGAATGCTGGACCGCAAGTCGCCGGGCTACGACGCTTGAAAGCGGCCGGGGGGCTTCTGGCCGCCCTCCTGGCGCTGGCCTTCGCCGCGCCGGCCTCCGCCAGCGCGTGGGTGCAGAAGAAGGGCCGGGGGCAGGTCATTCTCAAGTTCGAGGACATGCGCGCGGACCGCGGTTTCGATCCGTCCGGCGCTCTGATGGGCCTGCTGGCGCAACGGCGCGACAGCGCCATGGGCGTGTTCGCGGAATATGGCCTGACGGACACCCTGACCCTGCAGGTCAAGGGCGACTGGCAGTCCGGCGAGGACGCCTTTGTCGATTACGACGGCCGCGGGCCGGTGGAGGTCGGGGTGACCTGCCAGGCGTGGCGCGACGACCGGACCGCCGTCAGCCTCTACGCCGGCTATGCCGACGACGGCGAGGGACGCAATGCGGGCTATGCGGCGCCCGGGGTCGGCGACCGGGACTATGAGGTCCGGGCCTCCATCGGGCGCTCGTTCGGGGGGACCGATGGTCGCCTGTCCACGACCGGATCGTTCGTCGAACTGCAGACCGCGCGGCGCATGCGGCAGGGGTTGGCCGACGAGACGCGGATGGACTTCACCGCCGGGGCGCATTTCGGCGGCGACTGGATGGTGCTGGGCCAGGCCTATGGCGGCGTCGCCGACTCCGGCGGCCCGCGCTGGCTTTCGGTCGAGGCCTCGGTGGTCCGCGACTTCGGGCCCTGGAGCGTGCAGGCCGGCTGGCGTCAGGCCGTCGCGGGTCGCGAGACTCCTCAATCGGCGGGGCCCGTGATCGCGCTCTGGCGCCGCTTCTGATCCGCGACGGAAACCGGCACCCGACCCGTTACAGGAACTTTAGTTGCGTCGACGGCGGGAGCCGCTAAGTCGGCCCTTCACTCCCTCCGGAGAGCCCTGCCGCGTGATCAAGCGTCACTTTTTCCTCGTCACCGCCGCCGCCCTTCTGGGGCTGATGGTCGTGGCCGTCTTCCTGCACATGGCCGTCGCGGGCGACAAGAAGGACGGAGCCGGCGGCCCGGGCGGCCCGGGTGGCGGAGGCCGGGGCGGCGGACGTGGCCAGCAGGTGTCGCAGGCCGTGGCGACCCCGCGACAGTTCAGCGACCAGATCCGCGTCATCGGCGTGGCCCGGGGGCGCCGCTCGGTGAACATCACGTCCTCGACCAGCGAATTGATCACCCGCGTGCTGTTCAACGACGGCCAGCGCGTCACGGCCGGGACGCCGCTGGTCGAGCTTCAGGCGCGTGAGGAAGACGCCGGCATCATTGAGGCCCGCGCCCAGGTCGCTCAGGCCCAACGCCAGTACGACCGCTACAGGACCCTGTCCGACCGCGGCATCGCGCCGCGCGCCACCACCGAACAATACCAGGCCGAGCTCGAAACCGCGCGCGCCGGCCTCCAGGCCGCCCAGGCCCGTCGCGGCGATCGCATGATCCGCGCGCCGTTCGCCGGCGTTCTGGGGCTCAGCAACGTCACCGCCGGCACCCTGATCAACCCCGGCGCCGTGATCACCACCCTGGACGACACCTCCGTGGTCCGTGTCGATTTTCCCCTGCCGGAGCGCTATCTCGGCGTGCTGCGGGCCGGCATGCCCATCACCGCCAGCGCGGACAGCTTCGGCGACGAAACCTTCAGCGGCCGGATCGCCCTGATCGACACCCGCGTCAACGAACAGACACGGGCGGTCACCGCCCGGGCGGAAATTCCGAATCCCGGTGGTCGCCTGCGGCCCGGCATGTTGATCCGGGTCTCGGTGCAGCAGGGCGTGCGAACCGCGCCGGCCGTGCCCGAGGCGGCGGTCCAGTATGAAGGCGACGGCGCCTTCGTCTATCGCATCGCCAAGGCCGATCAGGGCTCGACGGCCCAGCGCGTCGAGGTCGAAACCGGCGTCGTCGAAGGCGGCTTCGTCGAGGTCCTGTCGGGCCTCAGGGCGGGCGATCGCATCGTCGGCTCGGGTCTGAACCGCATTCAGCCCAACGCCCCGGTCACCGTCGCCGGGCAGGGACAGGCGAGGGCCGGCGCGGGGGCCGGAGTCGCTTCCCGCGGAGCGGCGAAATGATGCTGTCCGACGTCGCGGTCCGCCGCCCGGTGCTGGCGGCGGTGGCGGCGATCGTGCTCTGCGTCATCGGGGCCGCGGCCTT
>JBBRFV010000013.1:0-16225 GCA_038241335.1 Caulobacterales bacterium
GCCTTGCGGCGGGCCAGCAGGTCGGGGGAGCCGGCGTCGTAGTCGGCCATCAGGGTCTTCACGAAGGCGCCGGAGCGGACCTCGGACAGGACGGCGTCCATCGCGGCCCGCGACGGCTCGCCGATCACACGGGGTCCGGTCAGATAGGCGCCATACTCCGCCGTGTTGGAGATCTTGGCGAACGCTCCGGCGATGCCGCGCTCGAACATCAGGTCGGTGACCAGCTTGACCTCGTAAAAGCATTCGAACCACGCGACCTCGGGCGGATAGCCGGCGTCGACCAGCTTCATGAAGGCGGCGTCGATCAGCTCGCCCACCCCGCCGCACAGCACCACCTGCTCGCCGAACAGGTCGCTCTCGCACTCGGCGGCGAAGGTCGTCTCGAGAATGCCCTTGCGGCCGCAGCCCAGGGCGGCCGCATAGGACAGGCCGAGGGCGTGGGCGGCTCCGGTGACGTCCTGATGCACCCCGAACAGGGCGAAGACGCCCTCCCCGGCTTCGTAGAGATCACGGATGCGCGGCCCGATGCCCTTGGGCGAGGCGAGAATGACGTCGAGGTCGGGGCGGGGCTCGACCAGGCCGAAGCGGACCGACAGGCCGTGGGCGAAGATCAGGGCGGCGCCGGGCCTGATGTTCGGCTCCAGCTCGTCGCGCCACAGGTCGCGATGGGCCTCGTCCGAGACCATGACGGCGACGACATCGGCGCTCGCGGCGGCCTCGCCGGCGGTCATGACGGGGAAGGCGTCTGCGAGGGCCTTGGCGCGGGTCGCCGATCCGGCCTTCAACCCCACGACGATGTCAGCGACGCCCGAGTCCCGCAGGTTCAGCGCATGGGTGCGGCCCTGGCTGCCGTAGCCGATCACGGCGACACGCTTGCCGCGGATGATGGACAGGTCGCAGTCGCGGTCGTGGAAAACGGGCAAGGGGGCGCTTAGGGTCTGGCTCATGAGCACAGACATAACCCCTTCCGGCGTCGTCGCCTTCTGGAAAGAAGCCGGGCCCGGCCAGTGGTACAAGAAGGACGAGGCCTTCGACGGCCTGTTTCGAGCTCGCTTCGCGCCTGCCCATCGCGCGGCGGCGGCGCGTGATCTGGACGACTGGATCGAGACGCCCGAGGGCGCGCTGGCCCTGATGGTGTTGCTGGACCAGTTCCCGCGCAACAGCTTCCGCCGCACCGCCCATGCCTTCGCCACCGATCCCTTGGCGCGGATGTTCGCGGGACAGGCCATCGCGCGCGGACATCTGACCGCGTTCGAACCGGACCTGCGACAGTTCCTGGTGATGCCGCTGATGCATTCCGAGGACTTGGTCGATCAGGACGCGCTGCTGCCGCTGGTTGAGGATATGCCGGACACGAAGAAATACGCCGTCATGCACCGCGACATCATCGTCCGCTTCGGCCGCTTCCCGCATCGGAATGCGGCGTTGGGGCGAGAGACGACGGCGGAGGAACGGGCCTTCCTCGAGGGAGGCGGGTTCAAGGGCTGAGATCATGACCGAAGGGTAACTGGCGCCCGCGAACCGCAGTGATAGCCTCCCGCCGGGGACGGGACCGGGCAGAGGGGACTGACCATGAAAACCGAAAAGCCGGCCGGCGCGCTGCATCGCCGGGACTTCATTGCGCTGGCGTCGGCGATGGGTGCGACGCTGGCCTGGGCGGGGTCTGCGAAGGCCTCAGCCCTGTCGTGGAGCGAGCGGCGCGACCTCTATCCCGAGGGCGTCGCCTCGGGCGATCCCGAGCCGGACAGCGTCATCCTGTGGACCCGCCGGCCGTTCGAGGAGGCGGGCGACCATCAACTGACGGCGGAGATCGCGCTCGACGCGGACTTCTGGCAGGTCGTCGGCCGGGTGCGCGCGCCGGTATCGGCGGACGCCGACTGGACGTGCCGGGTGCTGGCGGCCGGGCTGCGGCCCGCGACGGTCTACTGGTACCGGTTCGTCGACGACGCGGGCGCGGGCAGCCGCGTCGGCCGCACGATCACCGCGCCCAACCGGGAAGACACGGCCACGCGTCGCTTCGCCTTCGTGTCCTGCCAGAGCGTCAACGAGGGCGCGATGAACGCCTGGCGGCGCATGATCTGGGAGGACGAACAGGCGTCGCCGGAGCGGCAGCTGGGCTTCGTGCTTCACCTGGGCGACTTTATCTATGAGGTGGTCGAGTATCCGGAGGAGGTGTCGCACCGATACGACCGGACGGTGTTCGATCTGGGCAAGATTCCGGACGGGAGGAAGGTGGGGAATTTCCACGTCCCGACCACGCTGGACGGCTACCGGATGGTCTATCGGGCCCACATCCACGACCCGGACATCCAGGACGCGCGGGCGCGCTGGCCCTTCATGTGCATCGGCGACAACCACGAATTTTCGTGGCAGGGCTTCCAGAGCTTCATCAAATACGGCGGCCCGCTCGAACCGGCCCAGGAACTGCGCGTCGCGGCGAACCAGGCGTGGTGGGAGTTCATTCCCTCGCGGGTGACCAAGGCGTCGGGCCCGGGGCTGGAGCGTTTCGATCCGCCGGAGGTCCACAACACGCCGATCACGCGGTTCGACGCCGACGGACTGGGCGACGAGCCGAATAATCACGCGGCGCTGGCCAGCATGACCGCCTATCGGTCGTTGCGGTACGGCCGTCATATCGAGGTGATCGTCACCGACCACCACAGCTTCAATGTGCAGGACCCGACCTCGCTGCCGGAAGCCGCCGACCTCAGCATCGGCGACTTCCTCGGGCTGATGCCGCTGGAGGCCGTCGACATCCTGGACGGCGGGTCGGCCTACAACGGCGGCAATCCGCCGGACACGATCGCCGTGGGCGACCTGACGGCGCCGAATTTCCGCAAGAACGAGCCCCCGGTCACCCTGCTGGGCCGGGTGCAGAAGGCGTGGTTCAAGCGCACCCTCGCCGGGTCAGACGCCACTTGGAAGATCTGGGGCGCATCGAACGGCACGCTCGACTGGCGGGTCGACCCTCAGAACCTGCCGGCCGGACTGACCGGCCGCCCCTGGCCCGGAGAGGGATACGCCCTGGGCAGCGCCGGAGACCTGGGCGGCATCCACGGCGAGCGGGCGGAGCTGTATGACTTCATCCGCGACCAGGGCGTCGAGGGCTTCGTCACCGTCTCGGGCGACCGGCACAGCTTCTGGGCCGGTTATTCCGCCAAGGCCCTGCCGCCCGAAGCCTTCGAGCCGGTCGGCATCGTATTCATCGGAGGGTCGATCTCTTCGCCGGGGTTCGCGGAATCGACGGAGCACAACGCAGGTCTTCAGGCGGACCCGCTGGGCGCCCTGTTCGTCGCCAAGATGCCGGACGGCGGGTTCGCCACGACGGTGAACCTGACGCTGAAGCACGGGGTCAAGAGCGCGCTTGAGTATGTGCGGTCCGGCGATCTGGCCGCGGCGCACCGCGTCAGCAATCCGGACAACGCCCCGCATCTGGAGTTCATCGACATGGGCGGCCACGGCTATTCGGTGGTCACCGCCGGGCCGGAGGCGG
Source organism: Caulobacterales bacterium (assembly GCA_038241335.1). Classification (GTDB taxonomy): domain Bacteria; phylum Pseudomonadota; class Alphaproteobacteria; order Caulobacterales; family Caulobacteraceae; genus Brevundimonas. Next base: position 3,494 of record JBBRFV010000013.1, read on the forward strand.
TCGAGACGGAGTTCGTCTGCATTCCCCGGCCGATCCAGCGGGCGACGACGCCCGACGGCGGGCCGATCCGCTATCGGGTCACCCACACCGCCCAGCGCTGGCGGTCAGGCGAGCGTCCGCATCTGGTCCAGCGGATCGTCGAGGGCGATGTGGGGCTGGCGACCTGATCGACGTCCCGCCGACCACGTTCCTGTGAGCAACCGAATCGGACATCTGCCCAGACGGCCGAATCGGGGACACTCTCTACCCATGAACGCCGTCGCCGCCCTCGCCGATCTGCAAGCCCGCACCGGCGCCGTCGCGGCCGATCATCCGGAGTGGCAGTATCTCAACCTGCTGCGCGACATCCTCGACAACGGGAGCCAGCGCGACGACCGCACCGGCACGGGGACGCTGGGCGTGTTCGGGCGGCAGATGCGGTTCGACCTGGCCAGGGGCTTCCCGGTCCTGACGACCAAGAAGCTGCACCTGCGCTCGATCATCGTCGAGCTTCTGTGGTTCCTGCGTGGCGAGACCAACATCGGCTGGCTGAAGGACAACGGCGTCAGCATCTGGAACGAATGGGCCGACGCCGAGGGCGAGCTGGGCCCGGTCTATGGCAAGCAGTGGCGCAGCTGGGCCGCGCCCGACGGCCGGGTGATCGACCAGATCACCAAGCTGGTCGAGGGGCTGAAGACCAATCCCAACAGCCGCCGCCACATCGTTTCGGCCTGGAACCCCGCCGACGTCGACGACATGGCGCTGCCGCCCTGCCACTGCCTGTTCCAGTTCTTCGTCGCTGATGGGAAACTGAGCTGCCAGCTGTACCAGCGCTCGGCCGACGTCTTCCTCGGCGTGCCGTTCAACATCGCCTCCTACGCCCTGCTGACCATGATGGTCGCCCAGGTCTGCGGCCTGAAGCCCGGCGAGTTCGTCCACACCTTCGGCGACGCCCACCTGTATCTGAACCACATCGACCAGGCCCGGCTGCAGCTGTCGCGCGAGCCGATGGCGGCGCCGACCATGAACATCACGCCGCGCGACGACCTGTTCGCCTACCGCCTCGAGGACTTCGTGCTCGAGGGCTATGCGCCCTGGCCGCACATCAAGGCGCCGGTCGCGGTCTGATGTCGCTGGTTCTCAAGGGGCTGCAGGCCGACGTCCTGCGCATCTCTGACCTCTACGCCGCCGAGCACGGGATCGACCGGTCCGGCGACTGGGCGATCCTGAAGCTGCAGGAGGAGCTGGGCGAGCTGACGGCCGAGCACCTGCGCATGAGCGGCCGGGCGCGGGGCTCCGCCGACGCCGGCAAGCTGGGCGACGAGGCGGCGGATGTGCTGGGGATGCTGCTGATATACTGCGACCGCGCCGGCATCGATCTCGAGGCCGCCATGCAGCGGAAATGGCTGCACTGGCTGGATCCGAAGACCGACGTTTCTCCAACCTAGCTTCACCATAAGACTCGGCCCACCGTCCCCTGGACCCTGCGACCCGCAGGGCGTTGCGAGGGGGAGGTGGCCTTGGTGAAGAAATTTTCGGCCGAGTTCGTCGGCACGATGGTGCTGGTGCTGTTCGGGTGCGGGGCGGCGGTGCTGGGGCCCGCGCCCTTTGACCAGCTGGCGGTGGCGCTGGCGTTTGGGTTCGCCATCGTGGCCATGGCCTATGGCATCGGTCCTGTGTCGGGCTGTCACGTCAATCCGGCGGTCAGCCTGGCGGCCTTCGTGGCCGGGCGGATGTCGGCCAAAGATATGGTGATGTACTGGATCGCCCAGTTCCTGGGGGCCATCGCCGGCGCCTTCCTGCTGTCGCTGATCGCCAAGACCGGCACTGCCAATCTGGGCCAGAACGGCTGGGGCCCCGGCTATCTCGGCGAGTATCCGATGATGGCGGCGGCGATCTTCGAGGTGGTGATGACCGCCATATTCGTGGTCGTCATCCTGGGCGTCACCGGCGACAAGGCCCACGGGCCTTTCGCGGGCGTGGCCATCGGCATCACCCTGGCGGTGATCCACATCGTCGGCATCCAGGTGACGGGCGTGTCGGTCAACCCGGCGCGCAGTTTCGGCCCGGCCCTGCTGGCCGGGGGACAGGCGCTGAGCCAGGTCTGGCTGTTCTTCGTCGCCCCGGCGGCGGGGGCGGTCATCGGCGCCCTTCTGTTCCGCTTCAAGGTGCTGGAACCGGAGGTCTGAGGCTGTAAAGAACAGGCGGCGGCCGAGCTGGTCGCCGCCTGTTCGTTCGTGAGGTCAGCGTGGCTGAAATGGTTGAACCCGTGAAGGCCTGGCTGAAACGCCACGGCTGGCCCCTGTTCCTGACCGTCGTCGGCCTGGGATTGCTCGTCCAGTTGCTGACCAGTTGGAGGCGCTTCATGGACCAGCAGGCGCAAGTGCGAGACGTCTTCGACAGAGTGATAGCCTCGGCGGAATTGAATATCCCGACTGACCTGCTGGTCCGCTCGCCCGGGTCTCTCATCCTGACCGCGCTCCTGGCCGGGGCCATGTTGGGCATGGCCATCGGCGTTTCGGCTGGAAAGCGCGCGTGATCCCCTCCCTCGTCCTCGTCGTCGCCCGTGGCGCCAACGGCGTGATCGGACGCGACGGCGGGCTGCCGTGGCGGCTGCGCAGCGACCTGCAGCGGTTCAAGGCCATCACCGTCGGCAAGCCTTGCATCATGGGCCGCAAGACCTGGGAGAGCCTGCCGCTCAGGCCCCTGCCCGGCCGGCTGAACGTCGTGCTGACCCGCGACGAGGGCTATGAGCAGGAGGGCCGGTCGCGCGGGGCGCTGGTCTGCACCAGTCTGGACGAGGCGCTGGAGATCGCGCGCGAGCAGGCGGCCGACGACGAGGTCGAGGAGATCTGCGTCATCGGCGGCGTGGCCCTGTTCGAGGCCACCCTGCCCCGGGCCAAGCGGCTGTACATCACCGAGGTCGACGCGGCGCCCGAGGGCGACGCGGTCTTCCCCGCCTTCGACGAAAGCCAGTGGACGGAGACGCTGTCGGAGTCTCATCCTGCCGGCGAGAAGGACGACCACGATTTCGTCTTCCGAATTCTCGAAAGACGAACATGATGGGGGGCCGCGATCGGAAGGCTCCGCCTTCCCGATCCGACGCGGCCTGACGCAACCCGGAGACCGTCCATGCTGATCGCCACCACCAACGACCTGCCCGGCTATCGCATCGTGCGCCACATCGGCCTGGTGCGCGGCATCACCGTGCGGTCGCGCAGCGTCATCGGCAATCTGGGCGGGGCCATCCAGTCGGTGTTCGGCGGCAAGCTGTCGATCTACGTCAACCTGGCCGAGACCGCGCGGGAAGAGGCGCTGCAGCATCTGATCGAACACGCTCAGGCCCAGGGCGCCAACGCCGTGATCGCCATGCGCTATGACGCCAACGAGATCATGGAAGGCATCACCGAGGTGCTCGCCTACGGCACCGCGGTCCTGGTCGAACCGGCTTGAGCCGCCGCGGCCTCGGGATCGCGATAGGCCTCGCCCTGACGGCGTCGGCCGCCTGCGCCGCCCAAACGCCCCAGGCCGGGCCCGGTGCGCCTCCTGTCGCCTCCGACGCCGACAGCGCCGCGGTCGCGCCCGACGGCGACACCCCGCCGGACCATCCCACCCTGGTGGTCTGCGCCACCATCCTGGGAACGATGAGCAATGCGATCCTCGAGGGTCGGGCGACCGGTGACCGGGCGGCGATCCAGGCCGCCTATGACGCCTATCGGCGCAAGGCCGCCGCGGTAATGGGCGACGACGGGAGCCGGCAGGCCATCGGCAGCTCCTACGCCTTCTACGATTCCCTGACGCCCGCTCAACTGACCGCCGCCTCGGCCATGTGCATCGCGGCGGTGGACGCGGACTTCAAGGAAGCCGACTGGTGGTGACCGGCTCCCCGTGGAGCGAGTCCTGAAAGGCATGCGATGAACGTGATGAGCTGGCTGACCGGCAGCCGACCGGCGCCCAAGGGCGTGGAGCGCCAGAGCGTGGCCGCCCTGCGCAAGGCGTTGATGGCCCTGAACCGCCCGACCTCGCCCTTCGTCGTGCGTGACGGCAAGAAGGAGGGCGTGGACCTCGTCGCCGAGTGGAAGATCGTCGACGCCCAGTGGTACGAGATCTTCGCCAAGGCCGGCATCAAGCGGGTCTTCAAGGTGCTGATGAAGTTCGACGAGGCCAGGGGCGAGGTCCGCTCGACCGACCAGGCCTTCGAGGTCGAATGGCGGGCCGGCGTCCCCGTCCTGACTGCGGCGGGGTCCGCGTTCCGGGGGCAGCAATGGGAGATGAGCTTCGAGAGCGTCTCCGCCTTCCGCGAGGATGGCTCATGGGGCGAGATCTACAGCTACCGCTTCAACACGGGCGAGATCAAAGGCCCGCTGAACAAGGCCGCCGCCGAGGCCGGCTGGGGTTGGAAAGGCGTGGCGTTCGAGAAGCTGTGACGGGCGTCAGAGGCTGAGCGCGGCGGCCAGCGTCGCCGCGAACCCGGCGAACCGGCCCGCAACCTCGCCCGACGGATCGCTGACGACCACAGGCACGCCGGCGTCGCCGCCTTCGCGCACGGCGGCGTCCAGCGGCAGGGCTCCGAGGAACGGAATGCCCAGGCGGCCGGCCTCGGCCGCGCCGCCGCCCTCGCCGAAGACCGGCCCGCTCATGTTCTCGATCAGTCCCAAGGTCGGAACGCCGACCTTCTCGAACAGGCGGAAGGCCCGGCGGGCGTCGGCCAAGGCCACCTCCTGCGGGGTGGTGACGATGACCGCGCCGTCCAGCGGGGTCTTCTGGATCAGGGTCAACTGGACGTCGCCGGTGCCGGGCGGCAGGTCGACGACGAGAATGTCGAGCGGCGCCTCTTCCGAACCCCAGGCGGTCTGGGTCAGCATCTGGGTCAGGGCCTGCGACGCCATCGGCCCGCGCCAGATCATGGCGTCGTCGGCCTTGGTCAGCAGGCCGACGGACATGGCTTTCAGGCCGTGGGCGAGCTGCGGCTGGATGCGGGCGTCGCGGTAGTCGGGCTGGCCGGAGATGCCCAGCATCGTCGGCATGGAGGGGCCGTAGACGTCGGCGTCGAGGATCCCGACCGACAGCCCTCGCCCGGCCAGGGCGGCGGCGAGATTGACGGCGACGGTGGACTTGCCGACCCCGCCCTTGCCGCTGGCCACGGCCAGGACGCGGCGGACGTGGGCCGGACGGTCGGTGGGAACGGGCGCGCGCGGGCGGGTCTGGTCGACGGCTTGGGGCGACAGGGATGCGCGGCGCGGCCGGGCGGCCGGGGCCACGGCCTCGGCGCTGAGCACCACCGAGACGCGGGTCATGCCCGGCAGGGCCTTCAGCGCGGCCTCGGCCGCGTCGCGGACGGGGGCGTAGAGGGCGGCGTCGGCGGCGGCGACCTCGATCACAAAGCCGGCGCGATCGTCCGCCACCGTCAGTCCCTGCACCAGGCCGGCGGCGACCAGCCCCTGCCCGGTCCTGGGGTCGGACAGGGCGTCGAGGGCGGCGATGACGGCGGAGCGGTCGGGCAAGGCGGGTCTTTCGCGGCGGGAGGGACCGGCGCCTTCTATCGCCGATCGGCAAGGTCCGGCGAGCGACAAATGCTCGCGGGTCAGGACGGCGGGCGGAAATGCGGCTCGAAAGTCGGCGGCCCCACGACTGAACCGTACGGGTTGCAGGGGCGGGAAGCCCGTTCTATCGCCGATGTTCCCTACCGCGAGCCCGTCCTTGTCCCAGCCCCCGATCACCCTGCCAGTGATGCTGCTTGGCGGCCCCACCGCCTCGGGCAAGTCCCGGCGCGCGCTGGAGATGGCCGAACGGACCGGAGCCGTGATTATCAACGCCGACAGCCAGCAGCTGTACGCCGACCTGCGGGTGCTGAGCGCCCGGCCGACGGCGGCGGAGGAGGCGCTGGCCGAGCACCGGCTGTACGGCGTCGCCGACGCGGCGGAGGCCTGGTCGGTAGGGCGCTGGAGCCGGGCCGTCATGCCGCTGCTGGCCGAACTGGCCGCCGAGGGCCGGCCCGCGCTGCTGGTGGGCGGCACGGGTTTGTATTTCACGGTCCTGACCAAGGGGTTGGCGAATATTCCCGATGTTCCAGCCGAGGCGCGTGAGACGGCCGGACAAGCGTTCGACGCCGAGGGCGAGACCGCATTCCGGGCGCGGCTGGCGGCGGTCGATCCGCGCGCTGCGGGGGCGATCGAGGCCGGCGACCGGCAAAGGCTGGTCCGGGCCGCCGCGGTCGCGGCGCACACCGGCCGGGCGCTGAGCGACTGGCAGGCCGACACCACGCCGCTGCTGGCGCGGGGCGTCTGGACCGGACGGGTGATCGAACCGGATCGCGCCGCCCTGTACGCCGCCTGCGACGCGCGCGTCGCGCACATGGTCGATGCCGGAGCTCTGGAGGAAGTCCGGGCGCTGGTCGCGCGCGGGCTGGATCCCGCCCTGCCCGCCATGAAGGCGGTCGGCGTGCGCGCGTTCGCCGCCCATCTGGCGGGGGAGACGTCACTCGGGGTCGCTGTCGAGGCGACGCGGCAGGCGACGCGCAACTACGCGAAGCGCCAGCTGACCTGGTTCAGGAACCAGACGCCGGATTGGCCACGGCTCTGAGGGCGGCCCGGCGGTCGCCCGCATTGGTTGACGTCGAGCGGAAAGGGGATGAGCGTGGGAGATGCGCCGCCGCCCCACACGGCGCCTCGTAAGGATTTCGCCATGACCGCCGTCGCCCTGATGTTCGTCCTCGCCCTGTCCGGAGCGCAGCAGGTCCAGAGCGCCACGACCACCGAGGCCGCGCCGGCCGCGACCCCGACCGCCGCCTCGTCCCGGCACGCCCAGCCCGATCCGCTGGATCGCAGGGTCTGCCGCGAGGAGGCCGTGGTCGGCAGCCGCTTCGGCAGCCGCACCTGCATGACCCAGCGCGAGTGGAACGAGCGGCGCGACGAGTCGCGCCGCCTCGCCCAGCGCATCGGCGCACAGCAGGACAACGCCGGCGGCCGGATCGTCGCCCCCGGCCACTGAGAATCTCGCACGCACGGAAGCGATATGAAATATCCGGGTCGCGCCGGTGGGCGACATTTGCGACCGGGATCGCCGACCCCATGCCGACGCTGAACTGCAGCAAGCGGGCTAGAACCCCCGGGTCAGTGAGACGCTCAGCTGGTTGTAGTCATAGGCGTAGCCGCTGCTGACCGGCGTGTTGGAGTGGACCACGGCCGCCTTGACGTACCAATCGCGACTGATCTTCGGGCTGGTGACCGAGGCCTCGAACCAACGGGCGGCGCGCCAGTCGGAATCGGCGTCGCGTTGAGCGCCCAGGCCGACCGCGACTTGGTAGCGCCAGCCATCCTTGAAGCGTTGGACCTGCACCACGGGCAGAAGTTCGACGTACCATTCGGGTGAGAAATAGTCGGCCTCGCGCGGCTTGGTGTTATGGAAGAAGCGGGTCCGCACTTGGGCGCTGAGCCCCCACTCCGGCTTGACCACATGAACGTAACGCGCCCTCAGGTGGGTGCGCAGATTGTCGCCGCCGAATTCCTGGACGCCGACAAGGGCGGTGAAGGTGTTGAAGTCATCGACTGGCAGGTCGAAGGCAGCGCCGGCGAAGGTGTAGTAAAGATTCTGATCCAACCCCTGAGCGGTCTCGACGCGATCGCGCTCCAAGAAATACTCCTGCCGGACACGGGCCTCGTTGTGGACGCTGAACGAGCCAAGCACGGTGTTGCCGTTCGTACCGATCATGCCAGTCGAGGACCATGTTTGGCCCTTGTGGGCGAAGCGGTAATAGACTCGCCGCTCCTCGACCGCTTCCTGACCGAGTGGCGAGAATCGCACCGTCTCCAGGCGGACACCCTGGTAGATGTCCGGTCCCAGATACTGCCAGTCGAGATTGACGCCGACCTTCAGCGTCTCGGAATCATCGGCGTCAGTGGAGTAGAACAGGTCGGCTCCGGCAGCCGGATTCCAGGGTCGCTGCCCGGTCGCAACGTCCTCATAGTAGGGGTGCTCCTCGGCGGCGACGGCCGAAGCGCCGGACAGCGCGGCGGCGGTGAGGATGAGGCGGGCGGCGCGTTTCATTTGGTGCCCCAGTTCTTTCTCAGTCCGGCCAATTCAGCGAAATACCCTCCGACGCAGACCGGTTGCATCAGCAGGCTGTAAGCGAAGACGTAGAAGAGGAACCCGCGGGGGTTGCTGCGCACGCGCAGCCCCTGGCTGCGGAACATTCGCCGCTGAACGCGGAAGATGAACCAGTTCCAGATGGCTGCCAGCGGCAAGACCGCCAAGGTCATCGGCCCGGCGATCCAGTAAAGGCCGAACAGCGCCAGAATGAGGCCCGGTATGAACGCAAAGGTGTAGACCAGGTCCAGCGGCAGGAAGAACAGGTTCCACCAGATGAACAAGGTGGAGAGCCGCCACTTGAACAATAGCGGCCAGTGGGCGGCGAACGCTTCGATCAGGCCGCGCGACCAGCGCCGTCGCTGCTGGGCGAACTGTCGGAACTCGTGCGGGACGTTGGTGAAGACCAGGGCGTCCTCGGCATAGCCGACGCGATAGCCGGCCTTCAGAAGGGCCCAGGTCACGACGATGTCCTCGCCCACGCAGGACGGCCAGCCGCCAACGGCCTCGAGCGCTCGCCGGGTGTAGAGGGAGAAGGCTCCCTGTGCGACCAAGGTGCCGTGGAACATGCTCTGCATCCGCTTCACCGCCGCGATGCCGTGGAAATAGTCCCACTCCTGGGCCCGGGTCAGAAGGTTCCGGCGCGAGTTCCGGACCAGCACGGCGCCCGCGACAGCCTCCGTGCCCGGCGGGTCGGAAAGCATACGCTCGACAATGCGGCGCAGGGCGTCCGGCCGCAGCCAGCAGTCGCCGTCCACGGTGGCGACGAGGTCGTGGGCCGCGACCTTCAGTCCGCGGTTCAGAACCGTGGACTTGCCGGCGTTGACCGCGAAATCGACCAACCGGAGCACCCCACGGGTCCGCGGTTTGAGCCTCCCGATCATCCGCGCCGCGACCAGCAGGGAATCGTCGGTCGATCCGTCATTGAGGACGACGACCTCGAACCGTCCCGGATAGTCCTGGGCCGCCAAACTGGTCAGGGTATCGCCGATGTTGAGGGCCTCGTTGTAGCAGGCCACCAGAACACTGACGGGAGGATAGACGGCCTGAGGCCGGTGCGGCGGGCGACGATCCAGCAGGATGGTCCCCAGCATGAAGGCGTTCATGAAGCCCGGCACATAGGCGATGAAGCCGATAATGATCAGGGCGACCGGCCGGGACACAAGGTCTGAAAGATCGGCAAGCCAGCGCAGCGACAGGCAGATGCTGACGGCGGTCCAGGCGATGGCGAGGCACAGGGCGCAGACGAACTTCACATGCACTGGCATGTAGAAGGCCCGGCGTGGCGGCTGGCGGACAGAAGCCGACGGCGGAACCTCAGCCGCAGAAACGGTAGAGATCAGCGTTCGTCTATCGACACTATTGGAACCGGGGTATGCGTTACTAATAAACTTGGACCAACTACACGGCCAAGCTGGTACTCAGCTTCCCCCGCTACTCGCTGATATCAATACTTTGCGGCAGGATTCGATCCGAACGACCAAGGGCCGCGGCGGACGGGGAACAGACCGACGCGGACGACCTTGTCCCGTTTTCGCTTCGCAACTTGGAACCCAGGCCATATGCGCCTATATTGGTCTTGCCGGGGCTTGCTCCGGATATGGCGATAAACGCGCCTGTAATAAGCGGACCGGACCCGGGTGCGATTCCCGGCGGCTCCACCATTTCTTCCCCGCGTTATCGGCGGAGCGAGCATGGGGCCGACTAGCATCGACGGACGTGTAAAGAGGACTGCTTTCGCCCGTCCTGGCCCACCGTATCGGGCCATTTTCTAACTGCGAACGATAACTTCGCTGGAGAAGTCGCTCTCGCCGCGTAAGCGGTTCGGGTGATTTCGAACACTTAAGTCCTCGGGGATCAGTTCCCGGGGCGGGGCCGCCAGGGGGCCCGCCAACAGAACCCCTGGCACTTCTCTTCGTGACGTGCCCGCCCTTCTTTCGGAGGATGTGGGGGTTCGCTGACAGAGCCCGTCGCGTTTAACCTTCTTTGCCATCTTCCGCCCGGGCTCCAGCCCCGCTATCAGTCGCGTCGCAACCAGAGGCGCCCCATGGCCGACGAGACGCCCCCCATCGACGAAATGCACTACGAGCAGCTGGCGCAGGACGCCCTGCGCGGGGTCGTGCGCGCGGCGCTGGACCGCGCGGCTTTGCCCGAGGGCATCCCCGGGGCGCACCATTTCTACATCACCTTCAAGACCCGGGCGCCGGGCGTGGTGGCGCCGCCGGACATCCTGGCCAAATATCCCGACGAGATGACGGTGGTGCTGCAGCACCCGTACTGGGACCTGAAGGTTGAGCCGACGCGGTTCTCGGTGATGCTGAAATTCGGCGGCATCCCGCGCGTGCTGAACATGCCCTATTCGGCGGTGACCCGGTTCTACGACCCGTCGGTGCAGTTCCTGCTGCAGTTCGAGACCCCCGCCACGGTCCAGGACATCGCCGAGGAGGTCGCCGCCGCTGATCCGGCCCCGGCCGAGACGCCGGCCCCGGTGGAGAGCGACGGGCCGAAGGTCGTTTCGCTGGACCAGTTCAGGAAGAAGTAGGCGTCGAGGGCTCGCCCCCGGGAGACAGCATGATGTCGAAAGGTCGGTGGATCAGCGCCCTGCCGCTTGTCCTGGCGCTCGGCGGCTGCGCCACCGCCGCGACGGAGGGGACGACCTATCTGGTCTCGATCGGCGACATCACGCTCGGCCGGGACGAGCAGATGAAGGCTTTCTCGTTCGCTACATGGGGAGTCAGGTTCGAGGCGGTCTGCCACGTGCCACAAGGCTGGACAATCACCGCGGGCGGCGGAGTCACGCCCGATGGCGAGCTTGGAGGTCACGGCAGCAACGGGATCAGCTGGTACAGAGAGCCCAGCCCCGCCGAGCTGAAGGACCTCGCCCTCATCACCCAGTACGGGCCGGTGCAGGCCGAGGACGAACTCGACGAGGGCGGACATGTCGTCATTCCGGCGACCTTCAACGGTTCCGCGACCATCGAGACCGACGACGGGGACCGGACGCAGCGACTGACGGACCGGAACATTCGGCTGAGGGCCGCGTCACGCTGTCCTCGATCGTAGGAAATCCGGAGCCTTTCTCCTGAGCCCTTTCCACAGGCGGAGACTGCGCTAACAGGCCCCACGGCGGCGAACGGGGTTGGCGCATGAGGCGGATGCTGGGACTGCTGATCGCGGGATTGCTGGCGCTGGCCGGTCCCGCGGCGGCGCAGAGCCGGTTCTCGACCTGGACGGCGGCGGTGGTGGCGGCGGACTGGCGCGGGCACGAAGGCGAGCCGATCCAGGCCTTCGACAACGCCCGGCGCGACGTGGTGCAGGGCTTCCTGAAGGTCGGCTTCGAGCGCGCCAACATGGTCGACTACAGCCTGCGGCCGGACGTTTCCCACCCGACCACCCTGGCGACGGCCCTGCACGGCATCGGCGATACGGCGGCCAGGGCCCGGAGCGGCTGCCTGCTGTATTTCACTTCGCACGGATCGCGCGAAGGGATGGTGCTGGGGCCGGACGAGATGCTGACCCCCGACATGATGGTCAATCTGGTGCGGAACTGGTGCGGAACGCGGCCGACGGTGGTGATCGTCTCGGCCTGCTACTCCGGGATTTTCGTCGAGGGGCTGAGGGCTCCGAACCGGATGATCCTGACTGCCGCCAGCCGCGACCGGCCCTCGTTCGGCTGCGGGATCGAGGACGCCTATCCGTGGTTCGACGGCTGCATCCTCGAGGCCCTGCCGGCCGCCGCCGACTTTCTGGCGCTGGCGGCCGGAGCGCGAGCCTGCGTGACCCGCAAGGAGGCCGAGGCGGCGGTGGAGTATTCCTCCGACCCGCAGTTGTCCGTCGGGACGGACATGCAGATGCGGCTGCCGACCCTGCGCTTCACCCGGCCGCCGGGATGACCCCATGCTGACGGTCGATGACGAGGGCTGGTCGCCCGCAGCCTGCCACTGCGGGACGTGCGGTTCCGGGTGCGCCTGAGCGACGGGCTGGCTTCGGCGCGGTGCTGCGACTGCTCGCTGTTCCGCATGCGGGGCGCGGTGGCGGTCACCGCCGGGCTGGCGGGGTCGAGGTGCTGGAGGGGGCCGGAGCGCTGAGCGAATACCGGTTCAACACCGGGACTGCGCGGCACTATTTCTGCTCGAACTGCGGCATCTACACCCACCACCGGCGGCGCTCGAACCCGAACGAGCATGGCGTCAACGCCGCCTGCCTGGACGGGGTAAGCCCCTTCGACTTCGCCGAGGTTCCCGTCAACGACGGCCGTCATCAGCCGTGCGACACCGGGGTGAAGGATGCGGTCACGGGCGTGCTGAAATTCAATCCCGCCCGGAAGGCCCAGGTCGCGGAAACACCCGGATCGTGATCCGCTCGCGCTCGCCCTCGCGGCGCTCGACCAGCAGGCGGGCGACCTGGCTGTCGTCGTGGAACAGATAGCCCTTGATGGCGTCCAGCAGGGCCTTGGCGAGGTTGTCGAGGTCCATCCACGGCGCATCGCCAACATGCTCCATGACGATCTCGACGACGAAATCGCCCCAGGATGGCCGCGAGGTCCATTCCTTGCGCATGAACTCATAGACCAGAGGCTTGTAGTATTTGGCCTGGGTGGTCAGGCCGTCGATGGTGATTTCCACGACATCGCCGACCTCGCGCGCGCGGACCTTGCCGATACCGATC
>JBBRFV010000014.1:0-16190 GCA_038241335.1 Caulobacterales bacterium
GTCCTCGGCCCCCAAGGCCTTGCGCAGGCGCCCGATATGCACGTCGACGGTGCGGGCCTCCACATAGACGTCCGAGCCCCAGACGGCGTCCAGCAGCTGCTCGCGGCTGAACCCCCGGCCGGGGTGCTGCATCAGATGGTCCAGCAGTCGGAATTCGGTGGGGCCCAGGTGGACCTCGTTGCCGGCCCGTCTCACCCGATGCGCCACCCGGTCGATGACGATGTCCCCGTGGTTCAGCCGGTCGTCGGCCAGACCCGGGCGGATGCGGCGCAGCACGGCGCGGATGCGGGCCGTCAGTTCGGTCATCGAGAAGGGCTTCGTCAGATAGTCGTCGGCGCCGGTGTCGAGGCCGCGGATGCGGTCGCTCTCCTCGCCCCGCGCAGTCAGCATGATGATTGGCAGGTTGCGGGTCTCGGACTTGCCGCGGATGCGGCGGCAGACCTCGATGCCGGAAAGGCGCGGCAGCATCCAGTCCAGCAGAACCAGATCCGGCAGCCGCTCGTCGATCTGCAGCATGCCCTCGTCGCCGTCGGGGGCGACCACGACGCGATAGCCCTCCTTTTCGAGATTATACTGCAGGAGCGTGGCCAGCGCGTCCTCGTCTTCCATCACCAGGATATACGGCTGCACGTCGAAGTCTCCGGTCTCGGCGTCTAGGTGGGAACGGCGCCCGAGGCGGGCGCGGCTGCTTCGGGGGTGGACGGCCAGCGCGGGCGCTCGCCGGTGAATTCCTGGCCGGTGATCTCGTAGTGAATGGTCTCGGCGATGTTGGTGGCGTGGTCGCCGATCCGCTCGAGATTCTTGGCCATGAACAGAAGGTGGGTGCAGGCGGTGATCGTGCGCGCGTCGGCCATCATGTAGGTCAACAGTTCGCGGAACAGGGCGTTGTAATGTTCGTCGACCTCGTCGTCGGTGTTCCATACGGCGATGGCGCGATCGACTTCGGCGGCGGCGTAGGCGTCCAGCACGTCGCGCAACCGCATGGAGACGAGCTTGCCCATCCGCTCGATCGAGCGCGTCAGGGGTTGCATCGGTTCGCCCTCGGCCAGGATAAGGGCGCGCTTGGAGATGTTCTTGGCCAGGTCCCCGGTGCGTTCAAGGTCGACCGCCAGCTTCATCGACGACAGGGCGCGGCGCAGGTCCGAGGCGACAGGCTGGCGCAGGGCGATCAGGCGGATGGCCTTCTTTTCGATGTCGCGGTGCATGGCGTCGAGGCGCGTGTCGCGCTCGACCTCGGCCCGGGCCAGGGCCACGTCGCGGCGGGCGACGGATTCGACGGCGTCGGCGACCTGGGCCTCGGCGAGGCCGCCCATGCGCGCGACCTCGGCCGTGAGCTGGTTCAGCTCGTCCCCATAGGCCTTGACGGTGTGCTGGTTCATCTGCGGGGTCAGTCTAGCCGAAGCGGCCGGTGATGTAGTCGAGCGTGCGACGCTCGCGCGGGTTGGTGAATATCTCTTCCGTGGCCCCGGTCTCGACCAGGCGGCCCAGGTGGAAGAAGGCGGTTCGCTGGGAAACCCGCGCGGCCTGGGCCATGGAGTGGGTGACGATGACGATGCAATAGCGCTCGCGCAGTTCGTCGATCAGCTCTTCAATCTTGGCCGTGGCGATCGGGTCGAGGGCCGAGCAGGGCTCGTCCATCAGGATCACCTCGGGCTCTACGGCGATGGCGCGGGCGATGACGAGGCGCTGTTGCTGGCCGCCGGACAGGCTGGTGCCGGGCGAATGCAGACGATCGGCGACCTCTTCCCACAGGCCGGCCCGCTTCAGCGAGGCCTCGACGATGCCGTCCAGGTCCGCCTTCGACGACGACAGGCCGTGGATGCGCGGGCCGTAGGCGACGTTCTCGTAGATGGTCTTGGGGAAGGGGTTGGGCTTCTGGAACACCATGCCGACGCGGGCGCGCAGCAGGACGGGATCAACCGCCTTCGCGTTGATGTCCTCGCCGTCCATCTCGATGCGGCCGACGACCTTGCAGCCGGCGATGGTGTCGTTCATGCGGTTCATGGTCCGCAGGAAGGTCGACTTGCCGCAGCCCGACGGACCGATCAGGGCGGTGACGGTCTTGTCCGGGATGTCGAGCGAGACCTCGTACAGCGCCTGTTTGTCGCCGTAGAAGACCGAGACGTCGCGGGCGATGATCTTGGTCGGGCCGATGGGACCGCCGCCGTGGGTCACGGCGGGCGCGGCGATCAAGGGCGTGTTGGAGCCCATGCCGCTCTCGACGCCATCCGGTGCGCGAAAGAGATTGAACTTCATAGCGTTACCACCGGCGTTCAAAGCGCCGGCGCAGCACGATGGCGGCGGCGTTCATGACGATCATGAAGACGAGGAGCACGAGGATGGCCGCAGCCGTCCGCTCATGGAAGGCGCGCTCGGAGGCGTTCTCCCAGATGTAGACCAGCGAGGGCAGCGCCCCCGTGGGTTCGCCGATGCCGTGGACCACGCCGGGCACGAAGCTGACCATGCCGATCAGCAGCAGGGGGGCGGTCTCGCCCAGCGCGTGAGCCATGGAGATGATGGCTCCGGTCATCACGCCCGGCATGGCCAGGGGCAGGGTGTGCTGGAAGACGGTCTGGGTCTTCGACGCGCCCATGGCCAGGGCAGCCTCGCGGATCGAGGGCGGCACGGCCTTCAGCGATGAGCGGGTGGCGATGATGATGGTCGGCAAGGCCATCAGCGCCAGCACCAGCCCGCCGACCAGCGGGCTGGCGCGCGGCAGGTGCATCCAGTTGATGAACACGGCCAGCCCGAGAAGGCCGTAGATGATCGACGGCACGGCGGCGAGGTTGTTGATGTTGACCTCGATCAGGTCGGTCAGCCGGCCGCGTGGAGCGAACTCCTCCAGATACAGGGCCGCGCCGACGCCGAGCGGAATGGCGATGGCGGCTGTGAGCAGCAGCATCAGGGCCGAGCCGACGACCGCACCCAACACGCCCGCCAGCTCGGCCTCGGAGCTGTCGCCGCGAGTGAACAGGCCGGTGTTGAAGTGGGCGCTGACCGCGCCGTCGGCGTTCAGCCGGTCCAGCCAGGCGATCTGCTGGTCCGAGAAGCGGCGCTGGTCGACGGGGGTCGATTTCAAAATCTCGCCCTTGAGGTAGAGGTCGGCGTCGTCCGAGACCGGGGCGGCGATGGGCACGGTCTGGCCGATCAGGCCCGGTTGTTTCGCGACACGGGCGGCCGCGAGGTATTTGAGCTCGGACGAGAACAGGCCGCGCATGGCGGCGGCCTTCGAGCCTTCGGTGTCATCGACGACCCCGAGGCGGGCCAACTGCTGTTCGGCGACCAGCTGCTCGAAATTGGTCCCCTGGGGGTAGCCGCGGTCGATGCGGGCCGGGTCCAAATAGACCGGCACGGTGACGGTGTGGGTGTAGAAAGCCGTTTGGCCCTGCTCGATGATGCGGCCGAGCAGAAGCAGCAGGAAGCCGACGGCGACGGCGATGGCCAGCAGGCCATAGGCGCGGAAACGGCTTTCGCGGGCGTAGCGGCGCTTGAGCCCGGCGCGGAGCCGATCCGTCCGCGCGGCGGCGGCGAGGGGCGGGAGCGTCTCAGTCATACTGCTGCCGGTAGGTCTGGACGATGCGCTGGGCGATGATGTTGAGCGCCAGGGTGACGAGGAACAGCGTCAGGCCCAGGGCGAAGGCCGACAGGGTCTTGGGGCTGTTGAACTCCTGATCGCCGGTCAGAAGGGTGACGATCTGGACGGTGACGGTGGTGACGGTGTCCAGCGGATTGGCGGTCAGCTTGGCCGACAGGCCCGCGGCCATGGTCACGATCATGGTCTCGCCAATGGCCCGCGACATGGCCAGCAGCATGGCCCCGGCGACGCCGGGCAGGGCGGCGGGCAGTAGGACGCGCTTGACCGTCTCGGATTTGGTCGCCCCCATGGCGTAGGAGCCGTCGCGCAGCGACTGGGGCACGGCATTGATGATGTCGTCGGAGAGGGAGCTGACGAAAGGGATCAGCATGAACCCCATGACCGCCCCGGCGACCAGCGCCATCTGGTTCTGGACCAGCATCAGGTACTGAGCCAGGCCGTCCAGCGGCCCGCCCGCCAGTGATGATCCGATCCCGTTGAAGAAGACGCGGAAGGCGGGACCCACCGTCAGAGCGGCGAAGAAGCCGTAGACCACGGTCGGCACACCGGCGAGGATCTCGAGCACCGGCTTGACTACCGCACGGAAGACAGGCCCCGCGTATTCCGACAGATAAATCGCCGCGAACAGGCCGACCGGCCCGGCCACCAGCATGGCGATCAGCATGATCAGGAAGGTGCCGGCGAACAGCGGCAGGGCGCCGAAGGCGCCCGACGAGCCGATCTGGTCGGCGCGGATGGCGGTCTGGGGGCTCCAGTGGGTCCCGAACAGGAACTCCATGATCGGCACGCTGGAGAAGAAGCGGATCGAATCGAACACCAGTGAGCCGATAATCCCGAGGGTGGTCAGGACGGCGACTGCGGAACAGACGAACAGGGCGCCGACGATCCAGCCCTCGACCCGGTTCCGCGCGCGCATCCGGGGCCGGATCTGGCTGAAGGCGAACAGGGCGCCGAGCAGGCCGGCCAGGATGGCGGCGGCGATCCCGCCGGCGTCGATCATCTGGGAGATGCGGACCGCGCGACGGGCCTCGGCGGGCAGCAGGCCGGCCAGGGGAGCGGGCCAGATCTGGGCGGTCTGGCCACCCGAGGCGAGGGCGTGGGCGTCCGCGAAGAAGGCGTCGCGGCGGAAGGGTTCAAGCTGCTGCACCGCCGCGGGAGCGCCTGAGGCGATCAGGTCACGTTCGAGCGGGGCCGAGCCGAGGGTGGCGGCGATCAGCACTACCGCAGCCGGAACCGTCGTCCAGATCAGGGCGTAGGCGCCGTGCTGGCTGGGGCGGGAGTGGGAGGGCTGACCCGCCCCGCGCCGACGCGCCAGGGCGCGGCCCGCGCCATAGGCGAGGGCCGCCGCGACCAGCAGGATCGGCAGGAAAAACCAGGTCATGGACGTCCGTGACGGGGGAGACTCGGGAGGACCCGCAGGCGGGGTCGTTCCGCGGCGGAACCTGCCCGGAAATGGTCAGCGGATTAAGACGACGGCATGACATTTCTGTTACGCCGCCGGCCCGACCGTCGTCGCGCTGTCACAGGCGATCGAACGTGGCGGGTTCGTCGGCGCGGACCATCGGCGCGGCCTTGCGCGGGGCGATGGGGAAATAGGCGGTGAAGACCGCGCCCTGGCCCGGCGCGCTCTCGACCGTCAAGCCGCCGCGATGCCGGTTGACGATGTGTTTGACGATGGCGAGGCCCAGGCCCGTGCCCTGCCGCTCTCCGCTCTTCTGGCCCTCGACGCGATAGAAGCGTTCGGTCAGCCGGGGCAGGTGTTCGCGCGCCAGCCCCGGGCCATGGTCGCGTACGGTGACGGCGGCGTAGCGGAGGCCGCTCGCACGGTCGGGAGTGACCAGAGGCAGACGAGTGGCTCCGCCCTCGCGGTTGCCGCCGGACCACGAAGCCGCGACCGCGTCGCGCCCCACCTCCGGCAGGACGGTCACCTCGACCACCCCTCCGGCCGGAGAGTATTTGATCGCGTTGTCGACGAGGTTCTGGACCACCTGCACGATCTCGTCCCGGTCGCCGTGGATGGGGGCCGAGCCTGCGGAATTATCGATCCGCACCGTGACCTCGCGCTCGGCCGACAGGACGCTGACGGCATCGACCACGTCGGTGGAGGCCAGAGCCAGATCGACCCGGCCCGAGGGGGGGACATGCTCATTCAACTCGATCCGGCTCAACGACAGCAGATCCGCGACCAGCCGGCCCATCCGCTCGGCCTGGGTCGCCATGATGTCGAGGAATTTGTCTCGCGCCTTGGGATCGTCCCTGGCGTGGCCCTTGAGCGTCTCGATGAAGCCCGCCAGCGAGGCCAGGGGGGTGCGCAGTTCGTGGCTGGCGTTGGCGAGGAAGTCGACGCGCATCAACTCCATGCGTCGCACCTCGGTCTCGTCGCGCAGCACCACCAGGGCCAGGGCGCGGGCGTCGTCGTCGGACGGCAGACGGCGGGTCAGGGCGCGCCAGTGGCGAGTCTGGGCCCCCATGCCGGCGTAGTCGGTGCTGCGGCTCAGGCCGCCGAACAGGGCCTCGTCAACCGCCTCAAGCACTGCGGGGTCGCGCAGGGCCGAGACCAACAGGGCGCCGTCGCGGGGGATGCGCAGCAATTCCCGGGCGGCGGCGTTGGCGAGGATGATGCGACGCCCGGCGATATCGTCGACCTCGCCGCCTTCGACCACCAGGACCGGGTCGCCCAAAGCCTCGAAGGCGGCGTCCAGCAGGCGCACGTCGGGGGCTGGGAGGGTCTGGTCGAGGTCGGGCGTCGTCTCGGCGGCGGCGGAAACGGGCGCGCGGCGCCGGTTCACCGCCCAGGTTCCCAGACCGATCAGGGCGGCCGCGCCCAGCAGCCAGCGCCAAAGCTCGGGCTGCATCACCACCAATCCGACGAGGACCACGATCGACACGCCGGCGCTGGCGCCGAGGCTCCACAAGCGGGAACCGGGCGCGGGGGCGACGGGCGAAGGCGACGATTCGTAGGGCATGAATGGGTCCGGCGGGCGGGCGACTCCTGTAGCTGCCAAACATGACACGGAATTCACGACAGCGCGGTGTCGAAGTCGGTGCGGCCGCCTTGTCAAACGTCCTTTACACTCCTACGATTCCGGTCTGGTACGGATTTTCGGTCGGAGGGGTGTATGGCGGCGGCGTTGACGCTTGAGGGAGTTAGCAAACGGTACGGCGAGTTCCAGGCCGTTCGCGATCTGAGCTTCCAGGTCGAGAAGGGCACGATCTGCGGCTTCCTCGGTCCCAACGGGGCGGGCAAGACTTCGACCCTGCGCATGATCCTGGGCCTGCAGCCGGCGACTGCGGGGCAGATCCAGATTCTCGGCGCCGATGACGGGCGCAAGGTGCGCGACCGCATCGGCTTCCTTCCGGAAGAGCGCGGCCTCTACAAGAAGATGACGCCGGTCGACGCCATCGCCTTCTTCGGCGCCCTGAAGGGGCTGCCAACGGGCGAAGGCCGCCGCCGGGCGCGCGAGATGCTGGACGCCCAGGGGTTGGGCGCGTCGAAGACGAAGAAGATGAAGGAGCTGTCCAAGGGGATGGCGCAGAAGGTCCAGCTGATCGCCTCGGTGGTGCATCGTCCGGAGTTCGTGATCCTGGACGAGCCCTTCTCGGGCCTCGACCCGGTCAACCAGCAGGGGCTGGAGACGGTGATCCGCGACCTCGCCGCCAATGGCGCCACGGTGCTGTTCTCGACCCATGTGATGCAGCACGCCGAGCGGCTGTGCGACAAGGTGGTGCTGCTGGCGCGCGGCCAGAAGGCGTTCGAGGGCACGGTGGCCGAGGCGCGGGCGACCTCGCCCCGGTTCCTCGAGCTGGAGGGTGCGATCGACCCCGCCCAGGCCGCCGCCCTGCCGGGCGTCAGCGGGGTGGAGACGGTGTCCGACCACGACGGCGTGCGCGTGCTCAAGGCCGCCCTGTCAGCCGGCGGGCGGGGGCAGGAGGCGCTCAAGGCCGCCTTCCTCGGGGGACTGGACGTGCGGCGCTTCGAACTGCGCGAGCCGACCCTGCACGACGCCTTCATCGGCCTGACCGGCGACAATCCCGACCACGACCAGTCCGTCAAGCCGCAAGGCGCAGGAGCCGTCCGATGAACCGCACCCTGCTGATCGCCCGCCGCGAATACGGCGCCTATGCCCGCACGGTCGGGTTCTGGCTGTCGTTGCTGGCGTTTCCGCTGTTCGCGGTGCTGGGCGTCGCGATCCCGCTCCTGATGAAGTCGGGCGAGCCGGTCCGGTCGGTGGCCGTGGTCGAGGAAGGCCCGCAGGCCGCCGGTCTGGCCGCCGCTGTTCGCGACGCCTTGGGACGGGAGGCTGAACGGCGCGCCCAGAACGCCCGCGAGGCGGCGGAAAAGGCTGAAAAGACCGGCATGGGCGCCGGCGGCGGCGCCGCCCGGTCGGCCATGGCCTCGCTGTCCAAGCCGTCGATGAAGATTGTCGCCACGCCTCCTGCCATCGCCGGGGCCGCGCCCGGCCCGGCCCAGGACGCGGTCGTGCGTCGCTATCTGGTGGACCAGGTCGCCAAGGCGGATCACCTGGACGCCGTGGTCTTCCTGACCCGCACCGCCGACGGACCCGGCGCCCGGGTCTGGACCGCGCGGGCCACCGACGACACGGTGCAGGACTTCGTGCGCGACGCACTCAAGTCCGCCAACCGCAAGACCGCGCTGGAAACCGCCGGGATCGACGCGTCGGTGGTCGACGCCACGGAGAAATTCCGCCCGGAGGTCACGGCCTTCTCGCCCAAGTCCTCGGGCAGCGGCAAGGTGTCTTTCAAGGACTGGCTGCCGCAGATCATCGGCCTGGGGGGCGGCTTCCTGCTGTGGTCGCTGATCCTGACCGGGGCCTCGATCCTGCTGAACAGCGTGATGGAAGAGAAGTCGAACAAGATCCTCGAGGTGCTGCTGTCCTCGGCTTCGGCGACCGAGATACTGACCGGCAAGGTGCTGGGGGTGGCGATGCTGACCCTGACGGTGCTGGCGGTCTGGGGCGGGATCGGCACGGTCAGCCTGCTGACCACGGTGCCTGACAAGGCCGCCATGGTCGGCGACGTGCTGCTGCACGGCGGCCTGATCGGCTATTTCCTCGCCTTCATGGTCGGCGGCTACCTGATGTACGCGGTGCTGTTCGCCGCCATCGGTTCGTTCTGCGAGACCCCGCGCGACGCTCAGACGCTGATGGGGCCGATCATGATGGTGCTGGTGATCCCGATGATCACGATGCAGATGGCCATCCGTACGCCCGACGCGCCGATCATCCAGATCCTGTCGATGGTGCCGTTCTTCACGCCGTTCGTGATGATGGCGCGTCTGCCCTCCGATCCGCCGCTGATCGAGGTGGTCGGGTCAATGATCGGCATGTTCGTCTTCGCCCTGTTCATGGTCTGGGTCGCCGGCCGCGCCTTCCGGGCCGGGGCGCTGTCGGACGTGAAGCTGAGCTGGAAGAGCTTCGTCAGCGCTGCGAGGGGCGGGGGGAAGTAGGTTGCATCGCCTTCTGCCCATCGCTTCGCGAGAGGGAGAAGACAAAAGAAAAGGGCCGCTCCGGTTTCCCGGGGCGGCCCTTAGAGCATCAGTGTTCGCTGAGTCGTTTTATCCGCGGCTCGGGCCGCCGACGCCCGGAACCCGGGGCTTCGGCGCGGGCAGCAGGCCTTCGCGCTGCATGCGCTTGCGGGCCAGCTTGCGGGCGCGACGAACGGCCTCGGCCTTCTGGCGGGCGCGCTTCTCCGAGGGCTTCTCGTAGTGCACGTGGCGCTTCATTTCCCGGAAGCTGCCTTCGCGTTGCATCTTCTTCTTGAGGGCCTTCAGCGCTTGATCGACGTTATTATCGCGAACGAAAATCTGTACCAGGTTGAACTCTCCTTTGGCCGCCCGCCGCGTCCTGTGAGGGAGACGGGCAGACAAATAAAAATCATTCCCGACAGACCGGGGTCCGCGAGTGAAGGCGGGCTGATACACGACCGCCCCTCGCCTGTCCAGATCGTCGCGGACAGATGTGAAGGGTCGAAACGCCCGCGCGACGGGCTTATGCTGCCGCCATGACCGAGGCGCCACACCTGTCGAACAGCGCGACCCAGGGGGACTGGGCCGACCAGATGGAACAGTCCGTGCTGGACGCCGCCATCGAGCGCGCACCGGCCCTGGGCTGGAACAGCCGGTTGCTCCGCGCGGCCTGCGAGGCCAATGGCCTGTCGCTGGGCGACGAGGAACTGTTGCTGCCCAACGGCGCGCGCGACATGGCCGCCCTGCTGTCGCATCGCCACGACGACCGGGCCCTGGCCGAACTGGCGCAGGTGGACGCCAAATCGCTGAAGATGCGCGAGCGAATCGCGACGGCGGTGTCGGCGCGGATGGAGGCGGGGGCCGCCGATCTGCAGGCCACGCGCCGCTGCGCCGCCTTCCTGGCGCTGCCGACCAACGCCGACCTGGGCCTGAAGCTGGCGTGGGAGAGCGCCGACCACCTGTGGAACTGGGCCGGTGACACCGCCACCGACTGGAACCACTATTCCAAGCGCGCCATCCTGTCGGGCATCCTGATCCCGGGCCTCACCATGCGCTGGTTCGACGGCCGTGAGGCCGCCGAGGCCTTCGTGGCGGCCCGCATCGAGAACGTTATGGCGTTCGAGAAATGGAAGGCCGGCAAGGATTTCGACGCCCCGCTGCGCAAGGTCGCGGATGCGCTGAGCCGGCTGCGATACGGGCAGCGGACCGAAAAGGCCTGATGCCTCAGCAGGCTGATGACGGCGGATCGCGTTCGCGCGCCCCCTGGCTGCTCGGCCTCGCCGTGATCGCCGTCGTGATCGTGGGTCTGGCGGGCTATGTCGCCGCGCATGCGCTCCATCGAAACGACTGCACGGCTGTGATGAGCACGATGCCGGACGGCTCGAAGATCAAGATAACGACCTGCTCTTGACCTGGAGCGGCTTCACCCGGTTCACGTGGCCCATCTTGCGGCCCTTGCGCGCCTCGGCCTTGCCGTAGAGATGCAGACGGGCATCGGGTTTGGCGGCCAGCGCTTGCCACTTGTTCACCTCGTCGCCCATCAGATTGGTCATCTCGACGCGGAAATGCGCCGTGGTCGGGCCCAGAGGCCAGCCGGCGACGGCGCGGATATGCTGTTCGAACTGGTCACAGACGCAGCCGTCCTGGGTCCAGTGGCCGGTGTTGTGGACGCGGGGCGCGATCTCGTTGACCAGCAGCAGGCCGCCGCCGAGGTCGAACAGTTCGATTCCCATGACGCCGACGTAGTCCAGTCCCTGCAGGATCGCCCCGGCGATGGCGTGGGCGCGCCTTTCCGTCTTCGCATCGACGACGGCGGGGGCGAGGGTGGTCTTGAGCACCCCGCCCTTGTGGATGTTCTCGCCCAGCGGATAGACGGCCACCGCACCGTCGCGGCCGCGGGCGCAGATGACTGACAGTTCGCGCTGGAACGCGGCCCGGGCCTCGAGGATGGCCGGGCGCTCGCCGATGGTGGTCCAGGCCTTGAGGGCGTGGCCGGCCGACCTGATCCAGACCTGACCCTTGCCGTCATAGCCGTCGCGGCGGGTCTTCAGCAGGGCCGGCGCGCCCAGCCGGTCGACGGCGTGGCGCAGGTCCTCCAGGGTGTCGAT
This sequence comes from Caulobacterales bacterium, assembly GCA_038241335.1. GTDB lineage: Bacteria > Pseudomonadota > Alphaproteobacteria > Caulobacterales > Caulobacteraceae > Brevundimonas. The sequence goes on from JBBRFV010000014.1 coordinate 11,189, forward strand.
GGCCGCGAAGGCGACGGTTGGGACGCCGACGCCGTTGAGGAAGGTCTTCTCCTCCACCCGGTCCTGGGCCACGGCCAAGGCCTTGGGGCCCGGCGCGACGACGGCCCCGCCCTCGGCCAGCCGTTCGACCGAGGTCGCGGGCACATTCTCGAACTCGAAGGTTACGGCCTGGCTGGTCTTGCCCAGAACGGTCAGGGCCGTGGGATTGTCATAGGCGGCGACGATCTGACCCTGGGACACCCGTCCGGCCGGACTGTTTTCCTCGGGGTCTAGGATGACGACGTTGAAGCCGAGGCGGGACGCGGCCTGGCTGAGCATGCGGCCCAACTGGCCCCCGCCCAGGATGCCGATGGTCGATCCGGGAGGTAGGGGGAGGGTCGTCACTCAGTCCTCAACCGTTTCGTGGACCGCTTCGGTCTGGGCTTCGCGGAAGGCCGCCAGCCGTCCGGCCAACTCGGGATCCGACAGGGCCAGGATCTGGGCCGCGAGGATTCCGGCGTTCCTGGCCCCGGGCTCGCCGATGGCCAGGGTGGCGACGGGGACGCCGGCGGGCATCTGGACGATGGACAGAAGGCTGTCCATCCCCTTGAGGGCCTTGGACTCGACCGGAACCCCCAGCACCGGCAGGTCGGTCATGGAGGCGGTCATGCCAGGCAGGTGGGCGGCTCCGCCGGCGCCGGCGATGATGATCTTGAGCCCCATCAGGCGCGCACTGGAGGCGAAGTCGAACAGACGGTGCGGGGTCCGGTGGGCGCTGACCACCTTTGACACCCACGCCACGCCCAGCCGGTCCAGCGCGTCGGCGGCGTGCTTCATCGTCGGCCAGTCGGAACGGCTGCCCATGATGATCGCCACGGGCGGGGTCTCGGTCGCCATGAAGTCACGCCTTCCCACGGAAAGCGGCCCGTTACAGCACGCGCGTTGCGCCCGCAACCGAGCGCGCTAGCATCAGGTGTGGTCGCGCCGTGCTGAGTCGCGATCGGGGAGTTGATTTCGACCGTGAACCAGGCGGCCACCATGGACCTGACGGCCGAGATCGAGCGCCTGCGCGCCGAGGTCGAAGCCTTGCGGGCGCGGGCTGAAGCGGCCGAGGCCGCGGCGGATCACGACGTCCTGACGCCGGCCTTGAACCGGCGCGGCTTCGTCGCCGCGCTGGACCGGACCATGGCCTACTGCAAGCGTTACGGGGCGCCGGCGGTGCTGCTGTATCTCGACCTCGACGGTTTCAAGAGCGTCAACGACCGGCTGGGGCACGCGGCGGGAGATGCGGCCCTGGTGCATGTCGCCAACCTGTTGCTGGCCAACAGCCGGGCGGCGGACGCGGTCGGACGGCTGGGCGGCGACGAGTTCGGTCTGCTGATGTTGAACGCCGGCCTGGACGAGGGTCGCGACAAGGCGGTCAAGCTGACCGAAGCGCTGCGTGTCGACGGCTTCCAGTGGGCCGGCGAGCAGGCGGAACTGGGCGGATCGTTCGGCGTGCGCGGCTGGACCGACCACGCCGACGCCGAGGTCTGGCTGGCCGAGGCGGACGCGGCGATGTGGGTCAGGAAGCGCGGGCGGTAGCGCTGCGGCTTCAGGCGATGATGTCCGGAAGGATCCGGCTCTCGATCTTCACGATCTCGTCGCGCAGGATCAGCTTCTTGCGCTTGAGCCGGGCGATCATCAGTTGATCCGGCGCCGGCATGTGGCTGAGCGCCTCGATCGAGGCGTCGAGGTCGGCGTGTTCGAGGCGGAGCTCTTTCAGTTCGGCGAGCAGCGCCAGTTCGTCATCACTCAGATACGGTTCGTCGTCGTTCATTCTGGACCCCGGCCGGGCCGCTTATAGCCCGTCGCCTCTCAGGCTGGAAGGCGCTCCGCGAGCAGGGCGAGGGCAGCGCGCGGCGTGATCTCGCCCCAGACGCGGGCGACGGCGACGAGAGCGGGCAGGATCGGCCTCGGATCGCCGTCCGGCTCGGGGGACAGGCCCTCCAGCGCGGTCAGCAGATGGCGTTCGGCCTCCAGTTCGACAGCCTTCACGTGGGCCCGCACGGTCTCGCGGGCGGCGTCGTCCATGTCGGGCATCCGGGACGTCAGGGCGCGGCGCACGGCGCGCAAAGGGGTCACGGCGCTGTCCTGCCAGACCCGGGCGGTGTCGCAGCCGGCGTCGATCAGATCGGCGTCCAGCAGGCGTCCTGTGGCGGCCAGCCAGGCGGCCCACAGCAGAAGCGGGATGTTCTGGCCCTGGGCGTCCTGCAGGTCGAGGCCGGCGATGCGCACGGACTCGGCGCTCCAGGCCCGCGCCGACCAGTCCCACAGCGTCATTCGGCCGATGGTCCCTTGAGCCCGCCCCAGCGCCGCACGGCGGACCAGTCGAGGCCGAAGGCGTCCAGCGCCCGCCCGACCGACTGGTCGACCATCTCGGCGATGGAGGCGGGCCTGGCGTAGAAGGCGGGCAGAGGCGGGGCGATGGTCGCGCCCATCTCGGCCAGGGCGGTCATGGTGCGCAGGTGGCCCAGGTGCAGTGGCGTCTCGCGCACCATCAGCACCAACGGACGACGCTCCTTCAGCGCCACGTCTGCGGCGCGGGTCAGCAGGGATGAGGTCACGCCGGTGGCGATCTCGCTCATGGTGCGGACTGAACAGGGGGCGACGATCATGCCCATGGTGCGGAACGAGCCCGAGGCGATGGTCGCGCCGACGTCGGTCAGCCGGTGCGTCACGTCGGCGCGGCCGGTCAGGTCGTCAGGGCTGAGATCGGTCTCCTGCGACAGGGTCAGCAGGGCGGCGCGGGTGACGACCAGATGGCTCTCGACGCCCAGCTCGCGCAGGGCGTCGAGGACCCGGACGCCGTAAGTGACGCCGGATGCTCCGGAAATTCCGACGACGAGGCGGGCGGGCGCTGGAGGGGGCGGGTTCCGTACCGCTCCGTTCACATCTTCGGCCAATTCGGGCTCCAGGGTGGTGGGGTTCGGAAGGGCCGGCGGCTCACCGGATTGTGATTCTACAGCCGGTCAGGCCGGGCGCTCACTCTACTGGTCCCTTAGACATGGAGGCGCAAGCCATGACCATCGAAGCTCGTATTCGCGAACTGGGAAACCGTCATCGCAACCTGGATCACACCATCCAGAAAGAGATGACCCACCCGGCCGCGGACTCGCTTCGCGTGAGAGAGCTCAAGCAGCAGAAGCTTCGGCTCAAGGAACAGATCACCAGTCTGGAGGCGCGGGCAGGCTGACCGCGCCGACATCGACGAAATGAGGACGGCCCCGGAGATCGCTCTCCGGGGCCGTTTTTATTGTCTGCCTGGCCGTATCTAGTCGCGCGAGCCGAATACCGAGGCGGCGGTGGGTTCGGCGCCGCGGCGCTCGCGCTCTTCGGGCACGAACTCGGGCTCGGCGGCCTCGGTCTCGACCGGCTGGATGGTCGGGCCGCCCTTCTTGGCGTCGTCGCGGGCCTTCTTGTCGGCGGCCTTGCGGACCACGTCGTCCAGCTGAAGCTGGCCGACCAGCCCGAGGGTCACCGGATCGACCGGCTTGATGTTGGGGCTGTTCCAGTGGGTCCGGTTGCGAACGCTGTCGATGGTGGCCTTGGTGGTGCCCAGCAGCTTGGCGATCTGGGCGTCGGTCACCTCGGGGTGGTTGCGCACGAACCACGAAATGGCGTCCGGACGGTCCTGGCGGCGTGAGACGGGCGTGTATTTCGGCGGCGCCTTGTGGACCTTCATCAATTCGGCGTGGCGGCTGACGACGGCCTGCATACGGTAGGCGTCGTCGTTCTGGGCCTTGTCCAGCTCTTCCCGCGTCAGCTGGCCGTTGACCAGCGGATCGGCGCCGCGGATGTCGCGGGCCACGTCGCCGTCGGCGATGCCGCGCACTTCCAGCGGATGCAGGCCGCAGAAGTCGGCGATCTGCTCGAAGGTCAGGGAGGTGTTGTCGACAAGCCAGACCGCGGTGGCCTTGGGCATCAGGATGTCGGTCATGGGCGTCTTCTACTTCTGAATTTGAACCACCCAGGGGCCTAGGGGCGGGTTCCGGATATGACGGCGCCCGACCTTTCGGCCGGGCGCTGATGATCCCGATATAGGCTTGTTCGCGCGAAAAGAAAACGATCTCCGACAATCCCGTACAGCTACGGTTCAGCTTGGCTGTTGGACGTTGGGCTCACAGACGCGTTGCCGTCCGGCACCGCTACAGGAGGATCCCAATGTTGATCGAAGCCTTCGTCACCGCCGCCCTGATGTCCGCGACCGCGACCTGGGACAGGGTCGCGCCCCAAAGCCGCCCGGGTGAGGCCATGCAGCACCAGGATCGTCGCGGCGGTCGCTATGGCCGACCCGACCGGGCGGACCGGCCGGGTCGGGGTGGCGAGATCACGGTTTTCCGCGATGCGAATTTCGGCGGCGCCTCGACCCGGTTCGACAGCGAGATGCCGAACCTGGCCAACACCGGCTTCAATGACGCGATCAGCTCCATCCGGCTTCGCGGTTCCTGGGAGTTGTGCACCGACGCCTATTTCCGCGGCGACTGCCGGGTTTTCAACGAGGACTCGTGGAACCTGCAGCAGCAGCGGCTGAACGACCACGTGTCGTCGATACGTCCCGTCAGGCGCTAGGCTTCAGGTCGTCAGCACGATCTTGCCGACATGGCCGCCCGCCTCCAGCGCAAGGTGGGCGGCTTCGGCGTCCGCCAACGGGAAGGTCGCCTCCACCGGAGGGCGGACAAGGCCTGCGGCGACCCACGGCCAGACCGTCGCCTCCACCGCCGCGATCAGCCGCGCCTTCTCGTCCGCCGGTCGGGCCCTGAGGGTCGAGCCGGTCAGGACGATCCGCTTCATCATCATCTGGGCCAGGTTCACCTCGGCCAGCGCCCCGGACAGGGTGGCGATCACGACCCAGCGGCCGAAGGGTTTCAACGCCCCCAGATTCAGCGCCGCATAATCGGCTCCGACCATGTCCAGCACCACGTCCGCGCCGCCGAAGGCCGCGATGGCGGCGGCCATGTCGCCGTCCGAGGCGTCCCGGCTG
>JBBRFV010000015.1:0-15734 GCA_038241335.1 Caulobacterales bacterium
GGGTCAGGCGCGCACCGGTCAGGACAGGCTCCAGCCCGCGGCGGACGGTCTCGACCTCGGGAAGCTCAGGCATTGGGGGGGAGGACCGGGGACTGGGATCAGGGAATAGGGATTAGGCAGCAGCGGGCGGGTGGCGGCAACAGGGCGGCGAGCGAGTCAGGCCGGTCTTCCCTCATCTCCGGTCTCCCTTCCCTGAACCCTGATCCCTAATCCCTATTCCCTACCCCCGTCATCTCGACACTAACCACTAGCCACCCGGGCCGTTTCCGGCTTACCTCGCCCCAAATCGGGACGAGGGAATGCGACTACATGACTGACACACCCAAAGTCGGGATCATCAAACGCCTCGAGCTGACGCTCCGCGCCCTGATCCTGGGCAGCCTGCTGGCCGTGGTCTTCACCGCCGCCAACACCTACCTGGGCCTGCAGGTGGGCCTGACCTTCGCCTCGGCCATTCCGGCGGCGGTCATCTCCATGGCCGTGATGCGGATATTCTTCAAAGGGTCGACCATCTGGGAGAATATGACGGTGCAGACCGTCGCCTCGGTGGGCGGCGCGATGAGCTCGATCATCTTCGTCCTGCCCGGCCTGGTCATGGTCGGCTACTGGATGGGCTTCCCCTACTGGCAAACCGTGGCGACCTGCGTGCTGGGCGGGTTGCTGGGGGTGACCTTCTCGATCCCGCTGCGCCGCGCGCTGGTGGTCAACTCCGACCTGCCCTACCCCGAAGGCGTGGCCGCGGCCGAGGTGCTGAGGGTCGGATCGCCGGGCGCGGGCGAGGAAGAGAGCGCCGTGCGCGAGAACAAGGCCGGCCTGCTGGTCGTCATCGTCGGCTCGATCGTCTCGGCCGCCTACGCCTTCTTCGTCGCCGCCAAGGTGTTCGCCGGTGAGGCCGCGAAATTCGTGCGACTGCCCGCGTCGATGGGCGGCGGAGCCACGGGCGTCGGCTTCGGCATGCAATTCGCCCTGCTGGGCGCCGGCCACCTGATCGGCCTGACCGTCGGGCTGGCGCAGCTGGTCGGCCTGATCATCGCCTGGGTCTTCCTCGTGCCGATGCTGACCTCGCCCGACAACATCGCCTGGATGGCGGCCCACGGCATGAAGTCGATCACGACGACGCTGGAAGCCGGCTATTCGGTCGAGGACCTCGCCACACTGGTCTGGGCCAAGGAAGTTCGCTTCATCGGCGCCGGGACCATCGGCGTCGCCGCGATCTGGACCCTGCTCAAGCTGATCGGCCCGCTGATCGGCGGCCTGACCTCGGCGCTCGCCGCCCAGGCCCGCCGCAAGGCCGGAGAGGCGCTGGAACGCACCGAACAGGACATCCCGATCGGTCTGGTCGGCCTGATCTCGGTCGGCGCCCTGGCCGGTATCGCCGTCCTGCTGACCATCTTCACCCAGGGCACGGCGCTGGCGGCCTCGGCTCCGCTGCTGGTCATGGGTGGGCTGGTCTATGTGGTGGTCATCGGCTTCGCCGTGGCCGCTATCTGCGGCTATATGGCCGGGTTGATCGGCTCGTCCAACAGCCCGGTCTCGGGCGTCGGCATCATCGCCATCGTCGTCGCCTCGCTGCTGATGGTGGTGGTGATGAAGATCGGCCACGTACCGGCCGACCCTTCGTTCGTCGCCTTCGCCCTGATGGTCACGGCGGTGGTGTTCGCGGTCGCGGTCATCGCCAACGACAACCTGCAGGACCTGAAGACCGGCCAGCTCGTCGAGGCCACCCCGTGGCGGCAGCAAGCGGCCCTGATGGTCGGCGTCGTCGCCGGCGCCCTGGTGATCCCGTTCGTGCTGACCAAGCTGAACATCGCCTTCGGCTTCGAGGGCGGCCCTGCGGGGATCGCGCACCAGCCCCTGGCCGCCCCGCAGGCGACCCTGATCTCGGCCCTGGCCAAGGGCGTCATCTCCGGCGACCTGCGCTGGGACCTGATCGGCATCGGCGCCCTGATCGGGGTGGCGATCATCATCGTCGACGCCCTGCTCTCCGGCGCGACCAAGGGCAGGGTCAAGCTGCCCGCCCTGGCGGTGGGCATCGGCGTCTACCTGCCCGCGGCCGTGACCGCCATGCTGGTGGTCGGGGCCGTCTGCGGCTGGGTCTACAACAAGCTGGTCAACCGCACCCGTTACGCCGACGTGGCGCGGCGGATGGGGGTGCTTCTGGCGTCCGGCCTGATCGTCGGCGAGAGCCTGTTCGGCGTCATGTACGCCGCGGTGATCGTCGCCACCAGGAACGACGCCCCATTCGCCCTGATTGCGGACGGTTCGCCATGGCCGGCCATGCTGGCGGGCATCGCCGCCTTCGCGGGCCTGACAGTCGTCATGTACGGCTGGGTCAAGGGCAAGTCCGCCAAGGTCTAGGCGGCGCATCACGGAAACGACAGAGGGCCGGACAGCGATGTCCGGCCCTTTTTCGTGGGATGCAGGGAGAGCCCGCGCCGGCCCGGTCACTGGCGTTCAAGCGTTGCGCGACCTAGCCTGCCCGGATGACCCCACCACCCCGGCAGCGCCCGACCGGTTGTCTCGTCCTGCTCGTGACGACGGCGACCGCGATCAATCTCGTCGTCATGGGTTTGATGGTTTTCGGCGCCGTCGTGGGCTCTTCAAGCTTGCGGCATGCGCCCTGGTTTCCGGCGGCGACTGTCGGCTTCTTCGCCTTGGGCGCCGTAGGGCCGGGCCTCATGCTGATGACCCGGCTCCGCCGCAACGCCGCCGCCATGGGCGGTCTCTACGGCTGGCTCGTGGCGACCCTCGTCGCCTTCCTGATCCTCGGTTCTTTCGCGGCGGTCGGCATGTGACGCCCGCGCCTAGAGCAGCGCCTCGATCGCCTTGCGCGCCGCTTCGCCCAGATCGGGCCGTTTCAGCGCCAGCGCCACATTGGCCCGCAGCAATCCGATCTTGTCGCCGCAGTCGTGGGTGACGCCCTCGTATTCGACGGCGGTGAAGGTCTGGTCCTTCATCAGCCGCGCCATGCCGTCGGTCAGCTGGATCTCGCCGCCGGCGCCGCGCGGCTGGGTCTCGAGGATGCCGAAAATCTCCGGCTGCAGGATGTAGCGGCCGGCGATCGACAGGTTGGACGGGGCCTCGCCGCGGGCGGGTTTCTCGACCATCCCCTTCATGCGGATGCGTCGGCCCTCGCGGCCTTCCTGGCCCGGCAGGGGATCGACGATGCCGTATTTGTGGGTCTCGGTTTCGGGCACGGATTCCACGCCGATGACGTTGCCGCCGACCTCGGCATAGACCTCGGCCAGCTGCTTCAGAGCGCCCGGGTCGGAATCGACGATGACGTCGGGCAGCAGGACGGCGAAGGGCTCGTCGCCGATGATGTCGCGGGCGCACCAGACGGCGTGACCTAGGCCCAGCGGCTGCATCTGCCGGGTGAAGCTCATCTCTCCGGCGGTGGCCAGTTCGGCGATCATGGCGTCGAGGATGTCGGTCTTGCCCTTGGCCAGCAGCTGGGCCTCGAGCTCGATCTGGTGGTCGAAATAGTCCTCGATGGCGCCCTTGGAGCGGCCGGTGACGAAGACGATATGCTCGATGCCCGCCTCTCGCGCCTCCTCGACGATGTAGCTGAGGATCGGCCGGTCGACGACGTTCAGCAGCTCCTTGGGCGTGGTCTTGGTGCCGGGCAGGACGCGGGTGCCGAGGCCGGCGACGGGGAGGACGGCCTTGCGCAGGCGACGGGGTGACGAGGTCATGACGCTTCCAACAGGGGGTTCGGGATCGTTCATAGCGGGCGTCGCCGCCGCCTCCAACACGCGCGCGAAACGGCGGTCGGCGGAACCGAAGCTTAGACGGGACGCTTGTCACGAAAGCTTGAACAGGGAGATTCACAGCATGAAACGCGCACTTCTCATTTCGACCGTCGCAGCCTCCGCCCTTCTCGCCCTCGCGGCCTGCAACAAGCCGGCGGAAACGCCGACTGCGACCGACACGGCCATGGACGCCAGCGCGACCACGGACGCCTCGGGCGGCGCCATGGCGGCGGGCGGTTCAGGCGGCGGTTCTATGGCGAACGGCGCCTCCGGCGGATCAAGCTCGGGCGGCGCGATGAACAGCGGCTCGACCACGTCCCATCCGGGCGCGGGCATGGTCGCGGGCGGACCCCAGGCCGGCGGCGGCGCCAGCACCGGCGCGGCGAACCAGCAGGTTCCGGGCGGCGTCGTGGCTCCGGGCACGCCGACCTCGGTCCCGGGCCCGGGCTATGCCTCCCAGTCCTCGGGCACCGGCCCCGCGAACCACTAGTTTCGCGACCATCATGCGCAAAGGCCCGGCGGGGCGATCCGCCGGGCCTTTTGTCATTCCACGGTGACGGACTTGGCCAGGTTGCGCGGCTGGTCGACGTCGGTGCCCTTCTGCACGGCCGTGTAATAGGCCAGCAACTGCACCGGGACGGCGTAGACCAGCGGCGCGATCAGCGAGTGGCACTCGGGGGCATCGACGCGGCGAATGCCCGCGCCGTGCGGATCGGGGGCCGATTTCGGGGCGATCATGATCACCGGCCCGCCGCGGGCGGCGACCTCCTGGAGGTTGGAGGCGGTCTTCTCGAACACCTCGTCCAGCGGAGCCAGGGCGATGATCGGCGTCAACTCGTCGACCAGGGCGATCGGACCGTGCTTCAGCTCGCCGGCGGCGTAGCCCTCGGCGTGGATATAGCTGATCTCCTTGAGCTTGAGCGCGCCCTCCATGGCCAGCGGGAACATGGCCCCGCGCCCGAGGAACAGGACGTCCGTGGCCTTGGAGATGTCCTGGGCGACCGCTTTGAGGTCGTCTTCCATGCCCATGGCCTCGGCGATCAGGCGCGGGGCCTCGAACAGCGCCTTGACCAGCTCGGCCTCCTGCGCGGCGTCGATGCGGCCGCGCTGGACGCCGGCCGAGACGGCGAGGGCCAGAAGGGCGGCGACCTGGGCGGTGAAGGCCTTGGTCGAGGCCACGCCGATCTCGGGCCCGGCATGCGTTGGCCACAGGACATCGGCCTCACGCGCCATCGACGACGAGTGGACGTTGACCAGGGCGGCGGTCTTCAGCCCATGGTTCTTGCACCACGACAGGCTGGCCAAGGTATCGGCGGTCTCGCCCGACTGGCTGACGGCGACCGCCAGCGTGCCGGGCGTCAGGGCCGGATTGCGGTAACGGAACTCCGACGCGATCTCCACATCGCACGGCAGGCCGGCCAGCTTCTCGAAAGCGTAACGGCCGATCTGGCCGGCGTAGAAGGCGGTGCCGCAGGCGACGAGCTGGATCCGGTCGACGGCGGCGAAGTCGGTCCCGTCGGTCTTGGCCTTGCCGTTCACGAAGTCCAGGTAATGGGACAGGGTGTGCTGAACGCTGTCCGGCTGCTCATGGATCTCCTTTTCCATGAAATGCCGATACTCGCCCTTCTCGACCAGGGCCGAGGAGGCGGAGACGGTGACGATCGGGCGGACCACGACGGCGCCCGAGGCGTCGTATATGACGGCGCCGTCGCGACGGACGGCGACGAAGTCGCCCTCTTCCAGATAGCTGATCTTCTGGGTGAAGGGGCCGACCGCCAGGGCGTCCGAGCCGAGATACATCTCGCCCTCGCCCCAGCCGACGACCAACGGGCTGCCGCGGCGTGCGCCCAGGATCAGACCATCCTCGCCCTCGATCAGCACCGCCAGCGCATAGGCGCCGGTCAGGCGGTCGAGCACGGTCTTGAAGGCGGCGACCGGGTCGTTCCGCTCGCCCAGCGCGCGGTCCAGCAGATGGGCGACGACCTCGGTGTCGGTCTGGCTTTCGAAGACATGGCCCTCGGCCGCCAGTTCGGCCTTCAGCCCGGCGAAATTCTCGATGATGCCGTTGTGGACCAGGACCACGCGGCCGGCCTGGTGCGGGTGGGCGTTGGCCGTCGTCGGGGCGCCGTGGGTGGCCCAGCGGGTGTGGCCGATGCCGATGGTCGATTCCAGCGGCTGGGCGGCCAGCACCGCCTCCAGTTCGCGGATCTTGCCCTTGGCCCGGCGGCGCTCGATGCGGCCGTTGACGAGAGCAGCCACCCCGGCGGAGTCATAGCCCCGGTATTCCAGCCGCTTGAGGCTGTCGATCAGGCGGGGAACCGCCGGGCCCGTACCGGTCACGCCGATGATGCCGCACATGGAGAAGGTCCTCGGAAATCTGGAGTCCCACGCTTTGCGCGCGGGCGCGTGAGGGTCTAAGCGGAACCCCGACTGTCTGTCGCCGATCTACGCGACAGGGGTCGGGAATTGCACCTGAAAAGCGGTTTCGCAAGGTTACGCGACCGCCGCGAGAGGATCACGACCTTTGGCTGAGCGACGTTATTTCGGCACCGACGGCATTCGCGGACGCGCCAACACCCATCCGATGACGCCGGAAGTGGCGCTGCGGGTCGGGCTGGCGGCCGGGCGCCTGTTCATGTCGGCGGACGACCGCCGCCACCTGGTCGTGATCGGCAAGGACACCCGGCTGTCCGGCTATATGATCGAGCCGGCGCTGGTGGCGGGCTTCTCGTCGGCCGGGATGGACGTACGCACCTTCGGGCCGCTGCCGACCCCCGGCGTGGCGATGATGACCCGGTCGATGCGGGCCGACATCGGGGTGATGATTTCGGCCTCTCACAACTCCTACCTCGACAACGGCATCAAGCTGTTCGGGCCGGATGGTTACAAGCTGTCAGACGCGGTCGAGCTGAAGATCGAGTCGATGATGGATCAGGCCCTGGACGCCAATCTGGCCCCGCCGGATCAACTGGGCCGCGTCAAGCGCATCGACGACAGCCAGGCCCGCTATGTCGAGATCGCCAAGGCCAGCTTCCCCAAGGGGCTGAGCCTGCAGGGACTGCGCATCGCCGTCGATTGCGCCAACGGCGCCGGCTACAAGGTGGCCCCGACGACTCTCTACGAACTGGGAGCCGAGGTCTGCGCCGTGGGCGTGGAGCCCAACGGGCTGAACATCAACGCCGAGTGCGGCTCGACCTGTCCCGAGACCCTGGCCGAGGCGGTGAAACGCTATCGCGCCGACATCGGCATCGCCCTGGACGGCGATGCCGACCGGGTCATCATCTGCGACGAGAAGGGCCAGGTCGTCGACGGCGACCAGATCATGGCCATGGTCGCTCTGGACTGGCGTCGGCGCGGCCTGCTCAAGGGCGGCGGCCTCGTCGCCACGGTCATGTCGAATCTCGGGCTTGAGCGTCTGATGCAGTCGCACGGACTGACGCTCGAGCGCACGGCGGTCGGCGACCGCTACGTCATGGAGCGGATGCGCGAGGGCGGCTTCAACATCGGCGGCGAACAGTCGGGCCACATCATCCTGCACGACCACGCCACCACCGGCGACGGCCTGATGAGCGCGCTTCAGGTGCTGGCGGTGCTGATCGAGAGCGGCCGCCCGATGAGCGAGCTGGCGAAACAGTTCGAGACCGTGCCGCAGAAGCTGGAGAATGTCCGCTACACCGGCGGCAAGCCGCTGGAGGACGGCAAGGTCAAGGCGGCCATCACCGACGCCGAGGCGCGCCTGGCCGGCGTCGGCCGGCTGCTGGTGCGGCCGTCGGGCACCGAGAAGCTGATCCGCGTCATGGCCGAGGGCGATGACGCTAGGCTGGTGAAATCGGTGGTCGCCGACGTGGCGGCGGCGGTGAAGGCGGCGGGCTAGCGCGCCATGGTCTGTCGTCCCGGGACGACCTCGACCCGGATGGTCTCGCCGGTGACGGCCCGGGCGGTCCAACGGGTTCCGACTCCTCCCGTAACCATGGGGGTGCAGTAGCGGATCGGCACAGGGATCGGTCGGCGCTGGCTGAAACAGACACTCGCGCCGCGTACCGACCAGACGCCGGCGTTGCGACCGCCGCGGCGACCCTGCCCCGTGTAGCGCCCGCCCGGACTGAGCCAGAGGCGCGCCGTCCGGCCGTCCGGATAGGTGGAGACGAGGGTGTTGCCATAGGCGGCCGCGAGCGGATCCTCTCCCGGCGTGGCGGCGTGCAGGGCGAAGGCGGCGAGCAGAACCAGCATGTCACAGGTCTCCGGACGGGAGACATCAATCGCCTTGGACCAGATTGGTTTCCGCGCCGTCGATCCGCCCCGCGCATGAGCCCGGCCACGACACTGCGGCCACGACACCGAGGGTCGTGGATCACCCGGGCGCGCCGGACAGGGCGGCCAGCGCACGCGTCATCGCCTCGATCCGTTTGCGGATATCCGGCACGGCCGTCGTCTCCCAGAAGGCGGCCCGGGCGGGCGGGCCCAACACGAACAGTCGGTCGTCGGGCGTCCCGTCTGCGGCCAGCGCCCGACCCCTCGCATCCAGATCGAGCCCGATCCCCAGAGGGTCGAGCCGGGCGCGGCCCGAAGCGATCAGCGGCCCGGTCACCGGGTCCTTCGCCGGGTCGTGGCCGGGGCCGGTGCAGTCGATCAGCCAGGCGCCGGTGACCGGCGGTCGCCGCGAGCCGTCGCGGGGCCGCCAGTCCACCGCCACGCCCTCGCCGTCGGCCGCGATCTTCTCGACCCGACCGGCCGAGACCTTCAACCGCCCGGCCGCCTCCAGACGCTCCATCGCCTCGGCCACCTCGGCCGGGACCCGGTGGCGATGCACGTCCCACCAAGGGCGCAGATGCCTGAGCCAGCGCCCGCGCGTCGTCGAGTCCGCCTCGTCCCACAGCCGTGCAGTGACCGGCCTCAGCCCTTCCATCACCCCACGCCAATCGCCCCCCGCCGCCATCCGCCGCGCCTCGCCCAGCCGCCGTGAAGACGGCCCGGCCAGCAGCGCCTGCGTCGGCGGGGTCGGCGTATCGTGGTGTTGGCCATGCGCCCGCGGCCTCAGCCCCCGCCGCGACAACACCCGGATGGGGCCTTGACGTCCGTTGGCCTCCAGCCACAGCGCCATGTCGATCATGGTCAAGCCCGAGCCGATGATGACCACCGCGTCCTCCGCCCCGATCTTGTCCAGCGCGCCCGCGCCCCACGGGTCGTGGATCACGCGCCGGGACCGGCCGGGCGTCGTTCGGGGCGCGGGATTACCCGTGGCCAGCACCACCGTGTCGGCCGCGATCCGCCGCCCGTCGGCCAGCCTCACCCCATCGGGCTCCACCGCCGCGACCTCGCCGGTGACCAGCTGGATCAGGTCTGGATGCACCAACCGCACGGCGTTCAGCCGGTGCTGCAGGTATTCGCCGTAGAACCGCCGCGGCGCGAACCCTTCCGGGTCGGCCCGCCATCCGGCGCTGTCCCGCAGCCAGTCAACGAAATCGTCGGGCCGGCCCTCCACCGCGCTCATCCGGTTGGCGCGCACGTTCAGCAGATGGCCCTCGAAGGGCGTCGAATAGGCCAGACCCGGCCCGAACTGGCCGGTCCGGTCGATCAGGACCGAGGCCTGGCCGGCCTCCGCCAGCCGCGCCGCCAGCATCGCGCCGGAAAATCCGCCGCCCACGATCGCCGTGCGTATTCGGGTGGGGTCCACGAGGCCTCCGGTTCCCTCCGCTTCTGCCGGGGTCGGGGCGCAGCGTCAAACCTCCCTTGCCCGGGCCTTGCGATCCGGACGGCTACGACCGCATCTGACGTACGGGCGTGCCAAGGTGTCGGCTCAGGTCTTTGACAATCGAATCCCGCCGGCCGCGCCATCCGGATGTGCACGATGCGGCGTCCAGAAGTGCACAAATGTGCACGCCGCCCCCCCTGGGTGCACATAGCCCCGTCAGGCCACGACGGCGTTTCAGGGGAAAAGTGCACGATGTGCACTCCAGTCGTTGGAGTGCACTTTTCGAAGGCTCCCGACCCTGCCGACCGGCCTCAGATTTCCTGGTTGTAGGCGCCGACCTCGGAATATTTCGCCAGCCGGGGCTTCACCTCGTCGCGGAACAGGGCGCGCATGTCGTCCTCGGACCGCATGCTCTCCACGACCACGACCAGCTCGGGCTTGTTCGAGGAGGCGCGAACCAGCACCCAGCTGCCGTCCTCCAGATGCACCCGCACCCCGTTGACGGTGATGGCCTCGACGATCTTGCGGCCGAGAATGGAGCCGCCGGCGGCGGCCAGGGCCTGATACTCGGCCACGATGCGCTCCAGCACCTCATACTTCAGCTCGTCGTCGCAATGCGGTGACATGGTCAGGCTGGTCCAGGCGTCGGGCAAGGCGGCCTTGAGCTCGCTCAGCTTCTTGCCCGGGTTGCGGTCCAGCATGGCCAGAACCGCCCCGGCCGCGACGATGCCGTCGTCATAGCCGTGGCCCAGCGGGGCGTTGAAGAAGAAATGCCCCGACTTCTCGAACCCGGCCAGCGCGCCCAGTTCGGCGGTCTTGCGCTTGATGTAGGAGTGGCCGGTCTTCCAGTAGACGGTAGTCGCGCCATTGGCCTTGAGCACCTCATCGGTCTTGTACAGGCCGGTCGATTTCACATCGACGACGAAGGTCGCGTTGGGGTGCAGGGCCGACAGGTCGCGACCCAGCATCAGGCCGATCTTGTCGGCGAAGATCTCCTCGCCCGTGTCATCGACCACGCCGCAGCGGTCGCCGTCGCCATCGAAGCCCAGAGCCAGGTCGGCGCCCGTCTCACGCACCTTGGCCGCCATCTGCATCAGCATGGCGTGGTCTTCGGGGTTGGGGTTGTATTTGGGGAAGGTGAAGTCGAGTTCGGTGTCCATCTCGATCACCTCCGCCCCCATCCGGCGCAGGGCTTCGGGGGCGAAGGCGCCGGCGGTGCCGTTGCCGCACGCGCAGACCACCCGCACCGGCCGGGTCAGCTTCGCCTTGGCCACGATGTCGGCGATGTAGCGCTCACGGAAGCCCTCCACCCGCGTCAGAGAGCCGCCGGCGCGAGCCACGCCCTCGCCGTTCAGGACGATGTCCTTGAGCCGGCCGATCTCGTCGGGGCCGAACGTCAGCGGCGGCTGGGCCCCCATCTTGACCCCGGTCCAGCCGTTCTCGTTGTGGCTGGCCGTGACCATGGCGACGCAGGGTGCGTCGAGCTCGAACTGGGCGAAATAGGCCGTGGGCGACAGGGCCAGGCCGATGTCCAGCACCTCCATCCCGCCTTCCAGCAGGCCGAGGATCAGGGCCTGTTTCACACTGAGCGAATAGGAGCGGTAGTCGTGGCCGACGACGATCTTCGGCCGCTGCCCGATCTCGTGGACATAGGTCGCCAGGCCCAGGCCGAGCGCCTGTATGCCCAGCAGATTGATCTCCTTCTCCAGGATCCAGCGCGCGTCGTATTCGCGAAAGCCGGTGGCCTTCACCAGCGGCGTGGTTTCGTAGTCCGCCGTGTTGAATCGGATGTCGGCGCGCGGCTTGTTCATCGGGGTCCCTGACTGTTCGGACCGGTCTCGACCACGGCCACGCTTGCCGTCTTCTAGCCCCCGGTCGCGTCGAGCCGCAACAACGCACGAGCGGCGTCGAGGCTGCGCGGGAACCACGACGCGCGGGCGAACCTTGACCGGTCCGGACCCCCGGCCTACCCCAAACCCACGCCTTCGGAGACCTGCATGCCCCGCCTGATCCTGCTGCGCCACGGCCAGAGCCAGTGGAACCTGGAGAACCGCTTCACCGGCTGGGTCGATGTTGACCTGACGGCCGAGGGCGAGGCCCAGGCGCGCCAAGCCGGTATCCAGATCGCGGCGGCCGGCTTCCATCCGGCGGTGATGTTCACCTCGGTGCTGAAGCGGGCGAAACGGACCGGGGCGCTGGCGCTGGATTCGGCCGGGCTGAAGGATGTTCCCGTCATCGAGGACTGGCGGCTGAACGAGCGCCACTACGGCGGTCTGACCGGGCTCGACAAGGCCGAGACGACGGCGAAGCACGGCGCGGACCAGGTGAAGATCTGGCGACGCAGCTACGACATCCCGCCCCCGCCCCTGGCTCCCGGCGGCGAATGGGACTTCGCCTCCGACCCCCGCTACGCCGGCCAGACCATCCCTGACACCGAGAGCCTGAAGACTACGCTGGACCGGGTCCTGCCCTACTGGAATGACGTCATCGCGCCGCGGCTCAAGGCCGGAGAGGACGTGCTCATCGCCGCTCACGGCAACTCCCTGCGGGCCATCGTCAAACACCTGTTCGCCGTGCCCGACGACCGGATCGTCGATGTCGAGATCCCCACCGGCAATCCGCTGGAAATCGATCTGGACGCGGGCCTGAAACCGACAGCCGCGCGTTATCTGGACACGGCGCGGGCGACCGAACTTCCGCCGCTGCCGGGAACCGCCGCATGACCAGCGCACAGCAGGCCTCGGACGACATCCGCTTCATGGGCCGGGCCATCGCCCTGGCCCGGGCGCGCATGGGCCAGACCTGGCCGAACCCGGCGGTGGGCTGCGTCATCGTCAAGGACGGCGAGATCGTCTCCGAGGCCGCCACCGCGCCCGGCGGCCGTCCCCACGCCGAGGAACAGGCCGCCCCGGCGGCGGGCGACAGGGCGCGCGGCGCCACCGCCTATGTAACCATGGAGCCTTGCGGAGCCCGGTCCTCCGGGCGGACGTCGTGTTCGAACTTCCTGATGGACGCGGGCGTCGAGCGGGTGGTGGTGGCCGCGGTCGACCCCTCCCCCTTCGCCTCAGGTCGGGGCGTCGAACGGCTTAAAAAGGCCGGACTGCAGGTCGAGACCGGCTTGCTGGCCCAGGACGCGGCGGTTCTCTACGAGGGCTATCTGCACCGGGTCGAGACCGGCCGCCCGATGGTGCGGATCGACGCCGACGGCGAAGGCTTCGACGCCCGTTTCGCCGCCTCGGCCAAGGCCGACCTGACCACCGAACTGAAGCGTCTCGGCGAAGCCGGCTACACCCGCGTCTGGGTCAGCCCGGGCGAACTGGCGGACGCCCTGCGGGCCCAAGGGCTGCTGACGGAATAGTCAGGTCAGCAGGGCTCTGAGCACCCCGTCCAGCACAGGACGGCCCCTGGCCGTCGCGATCAGACGACCGTCCTCGATTTTCAGGAATCCATCCGCGACCAGATCGGCGGCCGGCGGCGCGGCGGTATCGAGCCCCAGCCCCGGCAGGGCCGCGACCTCCACCCCCTCGACCGTGCGCAGTCCCAGCAGGAACCGCTCCTCGGCGGCGTCGCGCGGGGCCTGCGCCTCGCGCTCGATCCACGGTCTGCCGGCGGCGACGCCCTCGACATAGTCCGCGATCTTGCGATGGGCGACGGTGGCGGTGCGCACCCCGTCCAGCGTCAGCCGGCCGTGTGCGCCGGGTCCGACCCCCAGATAGTCCCCGCCGCGCCAGACATGCAGGTTGTGGGCCGAGCGGGCCGCGACGCCCCGGGCGTGGTTGGACACCTCATAGGCATCTAAGCCCGCGGCCTCGAGCACGGCCTGGGTGGTCTCGTAGAGAGTCGCCGCGGCGTCCTCGTCGGGCGGGACCAGGGCCCCCCGGGCGAAGGCGCGGCCGAAGGCGGTCGTGGGCTCGATGGTCAGTTGATAGGGCGAGACGTGCTCGAACCCCATGTCGAGCGCCTGCGTCAGTTCGGCGGCCCAGGCGGCGGGCGTCTGGCCGGGCCGGGCGTAAATCAGGTCGATCGACAGGCGCGGGAAGGCCCGGCCGGCGACGGCGGCGGCGCGCCGGGCCTCGTCCGCAGAATGGTTACGGCCGAGGAAGGCCAGCGCCGCGTCGTCCAGCGCCTGCACCCCCATCGACAGGCGGTTGATCCCCGCGTCCGCCAGAGCGGCGAAACGCCCGGCCTCGGCGTCTGTGGGATTGGCCTCCAGCGTGATCTCGATGGCGTCGCGCGGCGGGAACAGGGCCCGCGCCCGATCGACGACGGCGCCGACGGCCTCGGGATCCATCAGCGACGGCGTTCCCCCGCCGAAAAAGATCGAGGCCAGCCGCCGAGGACCGGTCAGGGCCGCCTGCGCCTCCATGTCCGACAGGATGGCGGCGACCAGCCCCGCCTGCTCCTCAGCCCGGCCGTGATCCTTGACCACGTTGAAGTCGCAGTAGGGGCAGATGCGGGCGCAGTACGGCCAGTGGACATAGAGGGCGACGGCATCCCCGGGGTCCCTATCGCGACGCGGGCGGCGCATCGCTGTTTGAGGGATGTCGTTTGCTGGCTCCGGCTCAGTCAATCAGCGCGGCCTTGAGCTTGGCGAAGGCCCGGGCCCGGTGGCTGAGGGAATCCTTCAGCACTGGATCCAGTTCGCCGAAAGTCTGTGTCTGGCCCTCGGGGATGAAGATCGGGTCGTAGCCGAAGCCCCGGTCGCCGCGCGGCGGGAAGGTCAGCAGGCCATCGATGCGGCCCTCGACCACCACGGCGGGCCCGTCGGGCCAGGCCACGGCCAGGGCCGAGGTGAACCAGGCCCGGCGATCGTCCGAGCCGATTTCCTCGAGACGATCCTCCACGCGCTTCATGGCGAAGGCGAAATCCTTGTCCGGCCCGGCCCAGCGTGCCGAGAAAATGCCGGGGGCGCCGTCCAAGGCCGCCACCGACAGGCCCGAGTCGTCCGCCAGGGCGATCTCGCCCGAGCGGTCCGCGGCCTGCCGGGCCTTGAGCAGGGCGTTGCCGGTGAAAGTCGCCTCGGTTTCTTCCGGTTCGGGCAAATTCAGCTCACCGGCGGTGACGACCTCGTAATGTCCGTCCAGCAGGGCGGCGATTTCGCGCGCCTTGCCGGGATTATGGGTCGCCGCGACCAGCCGCATCCCTCTGACAAGTCTCAACATTTTGACCTCGATCGACGCTGTAACACTTTATGACTGAAGTTTAATATCGTTAAACGATAAGTAACATGACTTATCGAAAGGGTAAGCCTATCTATTATCCCAAGAACGGAGGTCACGACGTTCCCCGAAAGAGCCAAAACCGGCAACATCGATGCAGTGGCCAACCAAAAATGGGGAAAATAACTCCCCACTCAGGATCAACGGAGAAACACCATGAACACCATGAACGCTTCCTACTTCATCGAAAAGGTCGGCCACGGCGTGCTGAACGCCTTCCTGCTCGCCGCCCTGCCGACCGCCCTCGTCGCCTGCCTCGTCCAGGCCCTGTGATCCCAGCCGGTTTCACAGGAGCTTTGACGATATGCATGACAACCGCGATGAATAAGACCGCGTGTGGGTTCGCCGGACCCCGCGCGGCGATCGCGCCCCCGCCCCCGGCCTGAGGCCCTTCTCATGCGCCTTCCGAAGACGATCTCGCTCGGACTGCGCACGCTGTTTTCCCGCACCTTCGGATCCCGCGGCGTATCGCGGTTGATCAAGGTGTCGCTGGACGTAGCCTACGGGCTGATGTGGCTGATCACCGGTGTCCTGATCCTAGCATTGATCATCACCGTCTTCGTGCCCATGCAACAATTCCAGAACGCGACTTTCGTGCTGGGCGAAGGCACGGACGCGCGCGCCATTCCGGTCAGCCGCAGCCTGCTGCTGTTCGGCGTCGGCTCCTTCGCCGTCTATTTCACCGGCTTCACCCTGATCCTGAGAAACCTGCGCAAGGTCTTCTCCACCCTGTCCGTCGGGGACCCCTTCCATCCCGCCAATGTGCGCCGCCTGCGTCAGGTCGGCTTCACCCTGGCCATCGTCACCACTGGGGTTTGGGTCTGGCAGGGTCTGGTGGCCCATCTGAGCCACAGCCCGATGCAGCCTCCCAACATGTTCGACCTGTTGACGCCGGTGTTCTCGGTCCTGATCGTGTTCGTGTTGGCCGAGGTGTTCCGCGAAGGCGCCCGTCTGCGTCGCGAATCCGAACTGACCATATGACTGGCCGCGCGATCAGAAGGCTCCCCCTTCTCGACCCGACGCGCGGCTTGATGACTGGCCGCGCGATCAGAAGGCTCCCCCTTCTCGACC